>CAVFMZ010000042.1:0-21699 GCA_963623675.1 Firmicutes bacterium CAG:176
TGAAATATTGAATTTTCAAGGTGCGAAGCCCATTTTAGGTATGGGAAGTTTTAGTAAGTAAGAATATCCAGCGGATTAGATACCACGATAATAATCGCATCTCTTGTATAGCGGGTGATCTGTTCCATAATGTCGTTCATAACGCTGACATTTTTCTCCAGAAGCACCATCCGGTCTCTGGAATTGCCCGGCTGAATACTGGGGCCTGCTGTGATCACAATGATCTGTGCATCGACGCACTCCTCATAACCGCCGACCCGGATGTCCGCGTTGGCACTGTAGGCAAATGCCGTCGTATGGCTGGCGTCCAGTACCTCTCCCAGGGCCTTCTTCTGATTACGGTTTACCACTACAATGTTGTCAAGAATGTTCATCCGAAGCACCGAATTTAAAATCGCGCTTCCTACATTTCCGGCTCCGATAATAACCATTTTTCCGTATGATACTTTTCCCATAACCGGTTCCTCCTCTTCACTTTCTCACAGCAGTCTATCACATTTTTCTGAAAAAAGAAATCCCCTGCCAGCAGCAGCCGTCAGGGGACTTCCATATCCTGTAGTCAGGATTTATTTCATAGATGCACGGGTCTCATCAATGATTGTCTTGATCTGTTTTGCGTTAGCAGCGATATCCTCGGAAGTACCTTTGGTTAAAAGTCCTCCGAATCCACAGCAATCTACGCCTCTCTTCACATAATCGCTCAGGTTGTCCAGAGTGATTCCGCCGGATGCCAGAATCGGCATGAACGGAGTCGGGGTCTTGAATACAGACACCATCTTCGGACCATAGAAGTCAGAGATCGGGAATGCTTTGATAAATGCAGCACCGTACTCCAGTCCGGTAATAGCCTCGGTGATGCTTGTGCAGCCCGGTGCATACGGAATCTGATAACGGTTGCAAACCTTTGCAACTTCTGTGCTCAGGTTCGGAGCGATGATAAACTGTGCTCCAGACAGGATTGCATGTCTTGCAGTCTCCGGATCCAGAACAGTACCAGCACCAACAACCAGTTTGTCACCGAATTTCTCACGAAGGGCAGCGATTACCTCTCCAGCGTTCGGAAGGGTGTAGCTGATCTCCAAACAATCGATTCCACCAGCCAGACAGCCTTCTGCGATCTCATAACCTCTCTCTACAGTCTGAACACGGACAATGGCCAAAGCACCAGTGTCAGCGAGTCTCTTTGTAATTTCCACTTTCTGCATAATTAACATCCTCCTCTTATTTCTTATCCACAACATTTACATTCAGATTATACTTTTTCATAACTTCCACTACGCGCTCTTCAGTCTCAGACAGCTCCTGCCTGCGGAACGGCCAGACAACGCCCACATAGTTCCATCCTGACGGATGCTTCACCTCATCTGATGCAAAAAACAGTTTTATAGACTTATGGTCACGAAGTACTTTGACTTCCTTGATTTTGCGGTACTGCATGGTTACAGGGCCGCGGGGAAGAGAATAGATCACGAGCTCTTTTTTCTTAAATGTGCAGACCGGAATGTTCTGTGTCAGTTTCTTTCCATAACGGAACATATACTTCACAGAGAACCAGATTCCTGTAGCCCCTAAGAATACACCCAGATAAAATACACGGTTCATAAACTCTGCACAGATAAACATCAGAATCAGAGTCAGGCACAGATTTCCTGCAGTGTACAGTGTCAGTTTTACGCGGTCTTCTTCAATTGTATATTCGCCCATGTTATTCTTCCTTTTTTATTTCTACTTATTTATAAAGGCCGTAGTATTTCAGCATTTCTTTGATCTTCTCGTCGTCCTCAGCAGTCAGCTCCTGAACCGGAAGTCTTGCCGGACCGATCTCAGCGATGCCTGCCAGCTCGGTTGCACGTTTCATAACACTCGGAACGGTACCAAGTTTCAGCACACCACGAAGAACATCGATATCTTTCTGAAGTTTCTCAGCTTTCTCAGTCTCGCCTGCTCTCAGAGCCTTATCCAGACCTACAAGAGTGTCAACGATCACGTTACTGGTTCCTGCAACTGCACCGGTAGCGCCCAGGCCGTATGCATAGGAGATCTTGGAATCGCTTCCAACCAGGAGCTGCAGATCTTTGCGTTTGCTGATCTCAGCATATGCCTGCAGTCTGTCAAGCTCTCCGCTGGAGTCTTTGATACCCTGAATATTCTCGAAATCAGCCAGACGATCTACCAGTTCCGGATCAAGCGGGCAGCCGGTAGCCTTCGGGATGTTGTAAAGAACGATCGGGATATGAACGCTCTCAGCAACTGCTTTGTAATGAGCGTACAGGTTCTCATTGGTCGGTTTCAGGAAGTACGGAGTGATGACAGACAGAGCGTCAGCACCAGCAGCCTCTACCGCCTTGGACAGACGAATGGTAGCCTTGGTAGAGCAGCATCCGGTTCCTACGTATACCGGTACTCTCTTATTTACGATCTCAACAACCTTTTTGGTCATTTCGATCTTCTCATCCTCATCGATTACATGGAACTCACCGTTACTTCCAAGAATGAAAATACCGTTTACGCCATGCTCGATCAGATGGTTGATCAGTTTCTCAGTTGCTTCGTAGTTAATGCTCTGCTCCGCGTCACGATGGAACGGGGTAACGATCGGAGTGATAATGCCTTCCATTTTCATCATGATTTACTTCTCTCCTTCTCTGATGCTCTTTCCAAGAGATCCGCCCGGATGCCAGGTAACATAGATTTCCGGAGTCAGATTCTTCTCATTCTGCAGCAGAACGCTTAAGGTCTGAAGCATCATGATCTCAACCAGAATGGATGCGCGAGGCGGTTTGTTCATGGAATCACCTTCCTGCTCAACGCCTGCAACCAGTGCAACATCACCTGCTTTTCCAAGCCAGGATTCTGCAGAACGGGTTACGGAAATGATCTTTGCACCATTTCTTTTCAGGGTCTCTACCGTTGCTTTCAGCTCCATGGTCTCGCCGCTGTTGGAGATTGCAATGACTACATCACCCGGGCGAACCTGTCCTGAACTTCCGTGTACAGCCTCAGTTCCGTGCAGCTCGTAAGCCGGAGTTCCGGTGCTGGAAAGAAGGGACGCAATGTAACCTGCTACATGTGCAGGTTTGCCGATACCGGTTACATGTACACGATTGTTGTTTGCCTCAGCATCAAGGATCAGTTTTTTTGCTGCAGAAAGTGCATCAACATCAATACTGTCGATCCATTTCTGTACCTGTCCGGATGCAATGTCTAAAAACTCTTTTACCTGTTCTTTATCAGTTGCCATAATGGCTCCTTTCCACTATTGCTTATAGTTGTTCATCTTTCTCGTAATGAAAGCGAGGGCAGGGATATGCTCCCTGCCCCCTGATAAATTAATTATCTAAAGATACCTAAGATGGTATTTAATACAGCTCCGATGATGTTGTAGTCAACGTTCGGGAAGGAAGCGTCTGCGATTCCAAGTGCTGCAAATGCCGGATACAGGATCAGCGGCAGGCCAGTCAGAGCCATACCAACGATGAAGGATCCAACGAATGCACCTTTCCAGCCACCGTGAATGTTACCAAATACACCACAAGTACCGCCGGAGAAGAAGCAGATACCAGCTGCCGGGATCATGATGGTGCTGCTGTGCATAGCTACCATGATAGCCATTGCTGCAAGTCCGCCAAGGAAAGATCCAACGAAACCGATCAGAACTGCGGTCGGTGCGAACGGGAAAATAGCCGGGCAGTCAACTGCAGGTTTGGAGTTCGGAATGTATTTCTCAGAGATTGCAACGAATGCTGCGGTGATCTCTGCGATGAACTGACGAACACCATAGATCAGGACGCTCATACCAGCCGCAAACTGCAGACCCTGCAGGAACGGATAGATGAACCAGATGTTGTTTCCGGATTTCTCAAGAACTACGTCCATATGTCCGTTTACAACGCAAGCTACTACTGCGATGTAGAACAGAACTACCATGAACAGTGCTACAGAGAATACGAAGTCTCTGAACAGTTCGAAGAATTTCGGCATATTTACGTTGCTTGCATCAGACTTCTCTTTGTTTCCGCCAGCTTTCTCGAACAGTAATCCTACATATCCGGAGAATGCATAACCAAGGCAGTTGAAGTGACCCATGGACAGGTTGTCTGCACCAGTCAGGTCAACCATGAAACGCTGACACAGAGTCGGCAGTGCTGCACCGAAGAATCCAAGAAGGATACCACCAGCTACAACAGTAACTGCCATCGGCATTCCGTTAGCGATGAATACCAGAGCGATAACGCATGCGAAATACAGGAAGTGCTGTCCGGTAAGGAAGATGGATTTGAACGGTGTGAATTTTGCAAACACAAGGTTCATAGCAAATCCGATTACGAATACCAGAGCTACCTCTGTTCCGTAAGTATCCAGAGCAAGAGCGGTTGCCAGCTCTACCTGAGTGGTTACACCGTCAATACCGAAAGCGGTGTTGAACAGAGTAGTGAAGTCGCTTACTACAGCAGACATTGCATTGGATCCGATGTTGAATACCATGAATCCGATAACGGTCTTAACAGTACCACTGATGGTATCTACAGCGTTCTTCTTCTGAAGAAGCAGACCGATGAGGGCTACAAGACCCATGATCAAGGCTGTGTTCCTTGACTGTGCTAAAATTGCATCTAACATTTTGAGTTTCTCCCCTTGTTTAAAATATATGGTCAACGCTTAACGCGCAGCCGTCTTTCATTCCCCTGCAGTCTTAATTGCTTAATTACTGCTTGGTTGCCAGAAATTCTTCCAGTTTGGCTTTCATTTCTGCTTTGTCTACGATATTTCTGATTCCCAGTGCATACGGAACTTTCTCTTTCAGCTCTCCTGCAAGGTCATCCATGGTGATTACCAGATCTCCGTTGAATCCAACGATGGAATCCAGGTTTCCATGCTCAGTTTTGATCGGGAAATTATTCTCGTTGATTACCTGATCAGCTTTGATTTTAAGAAGCATACTGGAACCCATTCCAGCACGGCAGCATACTAATGCTCTATACATTGTTCAATTCCTCCTGTTAAAAAATATGTAACTTATTTGTTGAGGTATGCAAGAACCTCTTCAGCTCCGGTTGCATTGTCCAGCATCTTGAAGAAATTCTCGTCCTCCAGTCTCTCAGCCAGATCGGCCAGTGCCTCCAGGTGCTCTGTATTATTTCTTGCGCTTAAGCAGAATAAATACTTAACCGGATCATTAGCCTCGCTTCCGAACTCTACCGGTGTTTTTAAAGTTGCAATACCGATTGCACTCTCAAGTGCTCCCGCCTCAGGTCTTGCATGGGGAAGTGCCACATGCTGGGCAAGTACAAAATAAGGACCTGATTCTTTTGCTCCGACAATGATGTCGTCGATATAAGACTGTTTTACTTTGCCGGCATCCAGTAACGGCTGAGCAGCTTTACGAACCGCATCTTCCCAGTCAGTTGCCTCGATGTTGAGCTTGATCAGATTCTCACTTGTCAAGTCTTTTAACATTTCCAAACCCCTCCTTTCACATTATCATGAGCATAGTATAGCACATCAATCTGCTCATGAAAATTGTCAGTATTTCACAATTAAATATCAGAAATCATCCTCACCGTTTATGCATTTTTGAGCTTTAGACAGGTTTTTCGTTCATGAGCACAAGAACGATTGCTGTTTTTTGTGCCTGTGAACCAAGGGTTTATAGTGGAATATTACCATGCTTCTTCGGCACTTCCGCCACCTGTTTATTTTTCAGCATGTTCAGAGCTGTGAGCAGCCGCTTTCTGGTCTCTGCAGGCTTGATGACTTCCGTCACAAATCCACGGGAAGCAGCCACATATGGATTCATAAATTTTTCTTTGTACTCCTGTACCAGCTGCTCTCTGGTCTCCTGCTTATTCTCTGCTTCACTGATGGCGCGTTTGAATGCAATATTCACCGCGCCTTCCGCTCCCATAACCGCAATCTCCGCTCCCGGCCATGCATAGACGATGTCTGCGCCCATGTTCTTACTGTTCATGGCAATGTAGGCTCCGCCGTATGCTTTTCTCATAATAACCGAAATCTTCGGAACCGTTGCCTCGGAAAATGCGTAGAGCATCTTCGCGCCATGGCGGATAATTCCTTTATGCTCCTGAGCAGTACCCGGCATGAAAGCAGGCACATCCACCAGAACTACCAGTGGAATGTTATAGCAGTCGCAGGTGCGGATAAAACGGGCTGCCTTATCGGATGCATCATAGTCAAGGCTTCCTGCCAGCACCATTGGCTGATTCGCCACAATACCAACACTGCGTCCGCCGATTCTTGCATGACCCACCACGACATTTTTTGCAAAATCTTTCTGCACTTCCATGAAGGAATCCTTATCGCAGATCCGGTCAATGACTTCCAGCACGTCGTAAGCTTTTCTGGAATTGTCCGGTACAATTTCCGTCAGTTCCTCACAGCGGTCGGTGGCATCCATTCTATTTCTTCTTACCAGGTTGTTCAGGGAATAAAGAAGAGATTTCTTCGCAGAGGTATCTTCTTTATCCTTCACCATCTTCGGTTTTTCCAGATAGCTGCTCGGCAGATAGGAAAGCAGCTGCCGCACTCCTTCAAAACAGGTTTCCTCGTCTTTGTAGGTAAAATGCGTTACACCGCTCTTGGTGGCATGTACTTTCGCACCGCCCAGCTCTTCTGCCGTGCAGTTTTCATTTACGACCGTCTTTACGACCTGCGGTCCGGTAATAAACATCTTACCGATCTCTTCTACCATGAAAATATAATCGCAGATGGCCGGGGAATAACATGCTCCGCCTGAGCAGGGTCCCACGATGACCGCAATCTGCGGGATCACACCGGATGCCTTAGTATTTCTGAGGAAAATATTTGCATAGCCGCTTAAGGAGTCGATTCCCTCCTCAATACGTGCGCCGCCGCTGTCGTTGATCATAATGATCGGAGCTTTCATGTCATACGCCATATCCTGAATACGGGCGATTTTCATAGAATGATACTCACCCAGTGAACCACCAATAACGGTAAAGTCCTCGGAAGATACGAATACGGTCTTGCCCCCGATCTCACCATAGCCGGTTACAACACCGTCTCCCGGCACCCGTTTCTTATCCAGCCCAAAATCATCAATTCTGGATTCAATAAAGTTGTCTACTTCCACAAAGGTGCCCGGATCAAAGAGCAGGTCAATTCTTTCTCTGGCTGTCAGTTTGCCGCTCTTGTGCTGCTTTTCAATACGATCCTGTCCGCCAGCCTGCAGGATGCGCTTTCTCTTCTTGTCCAGGGCACTGATACTGTCCTTCCACATATGTTATACACCTCTTAAATTCATAGTTACTATTACTTTGACTTTCAAAGTATATAACATCCACGTGGACTTGTCAATATATTTTGATAACCAAAGTATATTGTACTGCTTAGTTTAAATGTGTAGTAACTATTCAGAGCACCCCAAATGCCTGGCTCTGAACAGTTACAATATGTGGAAAATATAGGATATGGCTGCAGGAATATGGAAAGTGTCAGGTTGTGAAGAGGAAACAGTGTTCCATCAGCCGTGAAAGGAGCCATCCGGAATTCGGACAGCTCCTGTAATGATTCGGAATTAAATTCCAGCCTGCTCCAGCAGTGCCGGGATCTTGGACTCCCATCCAAGTGCCATAATATGTACACCCTGGCAGTACGGCTTACACTCTTTGATAATACGTGCAGCAATCTCTACACCAGTGATGCCTGCTTTGGTCTTTTCTTTGTCAGCTTTCAGCTCCTCGATCATCTCATCCGGAACATGAATACCGGCAACGTTGTTGTTCATGAATTTTGCCATGCCTGCTGATTTCGGAATGATGATACCAACCTGTACCGGTTTTCCGAACTGTTTTGCTTTCTCCATGAACTTAATAAATTTCTCCGGCTCAAAAACAGCCTGAGTCTGGAAGTAATCTGCACCTGCAGCCACTTTTCTCTCCATCTTAGCAAGCTGTGCGTCAACAGAATCGCTGCACGGAGATACAACAGCACCCTTGGAGAATTTCGGCGGCTCGCCTACCAGCTGATTGCCACCAAGGTCTACACCGGACTCCAGAAGTTTTACGGTATGAAGCAGAGATACGGAATCAAGGTCAAATACCGGTTTTGCCTGCGGATGATCACCCATCTTGGTATGATCGCCGGTCAGACAGAGAATATTCTCAATACCGAACATGGCAGCGCTTAAGAGATCAGACTCCAGAGCGATACGGTTTCTGTCACGGCATGCCAACTGGAAGATCGGATCCATACCTGCATCTTTTAAAACCTTACACATGGCAAGGGAACCAAGACGCATAACAGAAGACTGATTATCTGTTACATTTACGGCATGAACACCTTTCAGATAGGTTTTTGCTTCCTCTACCAGTTCCTCTACATGGATTCCTTTAGGCGGTCCTACTTCTGCAGAAACTACGAATTCACCACGGTCAAATAATTCTTTCATTTTCATTGTATGATTACTCCAATCCTTTTATTTTACCTCATCGTCTGTTGCGAAGTTATGAATCTGTGTCGGGCATTTCAGTGCATCAAGCCGTCCGATTTCTTTCAGCCGTCTGTAAATACGCTCCCATCCACATTCCATCTCACTGTCTACTTCGCATTTACCATTCTTGGAACCACCGCACTGTCCGTTCACAAGGCTCTTGGAACATGCCGTGATCGGGCAGATTCCGCCTGTCAGGTTCAGATAACACTCACCACACTGGTCACATTTGTACTCCAGCGGTGTCACGCCCTGGAAACCAGGTACCGGGTATGTATCACAGGCTGCACAGACTTTTTTATTCTCCAGATATTCTGCAACGGTCTGTACACCAACACCGCAGGAGAATACCAGAACCAGATCTGCTTCCTGGATCTTGCTCATATGTTTCTTAAGACGTAATTCCATGTTTTCCGGGTTACAGATATAATCCGTTGTCATGATTCCTGTCACATTTCCTTCAGCGGCAAGTTCCTTCTGAAGTTCAACAGCTTCTTTTTCCGGAAAACGAACTTCTTTACATCCATGGCAGTTGATGATGAACACTTTTTTTCCAGCCACCAGTGATGTAATCGTTTCTTTTGCTTTCAACTGGGTAATCAGCATATTATTTCATCCCCCTTACTGCACCTTTTCCGGCTTTGATACTGTTAATGATCGGAATCTTGGAAGAACAGATATACTGGCAGCATCTGCACTCCACGCAATCCATGACGTTCATGTCTTTCATGCCCTGCCAGTTCTCTTCTTTCGCATATTTTACAAAATACAACGGAGAAAGTTCCATCGGACAGACATCCACACAGCGGCCGCACTTGATACACGGCTGCTCTTTGGTTTCATCCGGTTCAATGGCAATAATACCATTGGAGCCTTTCATCATCGGTACGTCCAGGGTATTCAGCGGGAATCCCATCATCGGACCGCCCATCTTGACCAGTACGTCATCATCCGTGAATCCACCGCAGTAATCAATCAGATCTTTGACACTGGTACCGATCTTGATGATAAAATTGCCAGGATTCTTAATCTTCTCACCTGTTACAGTTGTAACACGCTCGATCAGCGGCATTCCTTTCTGGATCGCATCGGAAATAGCCTTTACGGTACTGATATTATCTACGATAACACCAACATCTGCCGGGAGGCCGCCGCTCGGAACCTTTCTTCCCATGACGCGTTTGATCAGAGTCTTCTCAGCGCCCTGCGGGTATTTGGTTCTTGCAACAAATACTTCCATATTACCGATATTGGCAACCTTTTCCTGCATCAATGCAATGGCATCCGGCTTGTTATCCTCGATGACAATGATACCCTTCTCGGCACCGGTTGTCTTCAGGATTGCTTTCAGGCCAAAAATAATGTCATCTGCGAACTCAAGGAGAACCTTATGGTCTGCCGTTAAATACGGCTCACATTCACATCCATTGAGCAGAATCGTATCGACCGGTTTGGCCGGTTTCAGTTTGACACAGGTTGGGAAACCTGCACCACCCATACCAACGATTCCTGCTTCTTTGACAATCTCAATGATCTCGTCCGGAGTCAGGCTGTCAAGATCGCCATGGGGTTTCACAGACTCATGCAGCGTATCTTTTCCATCGGATTCAACCACAACCGCCATCACTTCACTGCCTCTGGTTCCATGCATACGCGGTTCCACAGCAACCACCGTTCCGCTTACGCTGGAATGTACCGGAGCGCTGATAAATCCTGCTGCCTCACCGATCTTCTGACCAACTTTAACTGTATCGCCCACTTGAACGATAGGGTTGGCCGGAGCACCAAGATGCTGGGACATGGAGATCACCAGGTATTTAGGCTCCGGGAATCTCTTCAGATCAATATGCTCACTGAATTCCTTGTGCTCTGACGGATGTACGCCGCCATAGTATCCATTCAGTCTGTCATCTCTGATAGACTTCACATACTCATTGATGACTTTGAAGTTTACTTTTGAAAAGTCACGTACCTGTACCGGCTGATGCAGGAACTCCTCCAGACGTCCCTGACCAGCCAGTCTCTGATAAATTTTCTCCCATGCACAGTCCTTGTTGGGATCAACTTCACATTTTCCGTTCTTTGCGCCGCCGCACTGTCCATTGACAAGGCTCTTTGAACAGTCGACGATAGGACAGACGCCTCCGGTAATGTTCAGATAGCACTGTGCGCATGCGTCGCAGCTCTTCTTCGTCAGTGCCATACCGTGATGTCCTCTGTAGTTCAGCGTATTGCTTGCTGCAATTACCGGCTTACCGGCCAGATCTGCAACCGTCTGAATACCAAGACCACAGGAAATAACCGCTACATGCTCAGTGCCTTCCGGAATCAGATCCTGTAATGTTCTTTCTGTGTGCATCTTGTTACACAGGAAATCAACTTTTGCACTGCCTGTAACGGTTTTGCCCTTTTCTGCAGCAATCTTCAGGAACTCATCGCAATCCGGTTCGTCAACAGTCTCAAATTCCTTGAAACACTTGTTGCAGGCAATCACAAACAGATTGTCTTTGCCCTCCAGCACGGATGCGAGCTCATCGCTGCTTTTCAGCTTGTACTTCGTATAGTTTTCCAATTGCTCACCTTCCTCACAATAAATTATTTATTTAAATGTAACATAAAGTGGGCTTTTTATCCAGTTTTAATGAAAAAAATTATAAATTTTTTTTATAAATAAAAATGCCGGCCTGCATAGGTTTCCCCTGCAAACCGGCTGAAACTGACGCTATTATCTGGTTTTTACAATCTCCACCAGATAGTTCCACATTCTCTGTACGGAAGCAATGCTCATATGTTCCTCTGTAGTATGGATTTCGTAAATGTTCGGTCCGATGGAGACACAGTCCAGATTCGGAATCTTGGTAGACAGAATACCACATTCCAGTCCTGCATGAATCACCTCTACGGTCGGTGTCTTTCCAAACATCTCCTCGTAAATTTTCTGCATTTTCGCCCGCAGCGGAGAGTCTTTCTGATACTCCCATGCCGGATACTCCCCGTTCCGCTCAATGGAAGCGCCCTCCTCCTCTGCAATGGTAATGATTTTCTGAATCAACTCCTCCTTCTCATTACCAACAGAGCTTCTGACCGCATACTGCAGATTGAGCACGGTATCCTCACAGGTCATGATACCTACATTAAGAGACGTCTGTACCAGCGTCGGAATATCCGGATTCATACGGACTACGCCATTGGGAATTCTTGTGAGCAGTGCTCCTACTTTTTCTGCGCTGTCCGCAGTCATAACCTCTGCTGTCTCTTCTATTCCAACGGTCAGCGTTACAGTCACTCCGGCATCTGTTTCTTTATATTCTTTCCGAAACCGTTCTGCCTGCTCAGCCACGACAGTTCCTGCTTCTGCTACCGCTTCTCTGGATGCAAATACCAGCTGTGCCTCCGCCTCACGGGTAATGGCGTTATCCTTCAGTCCGCCTGCCATCGTTACCAGATGATACGGAACCTTCTCTGCCAGTGCCGTGAGCACCTGCCCTAGCAGTTGGTTGGCATTGGCACGGCCCTTATTGATCTCGGTACCGGAATGTCCACCCTTCAGGCCATCCACTTTCAGCGTTGCAGAAATCCCAGTTACGCTTTCTCTTTCAAGAGGCAGATTCACCTGCATATGGCATCCGCCTGCGCAGCCTGCCAGCAGCACGCCTTCGCCCTCAGAATCCAGATTTACCATGGTGTGTCCCTTCAATACAGACGGGTTCAGCGCAGAAGCGCCTTCCATTCCCACTTCCTCACTGGTAGTAAAGATCACTTCCAGACGCGGATGAGGAATGCTGTCATCATCAAGAATCGCCAGTGCATAAGCCACAGCGATTCCATCATCGCCGCCCAGGGTGGTTCCCTCGGCATAGACATTGTCTCCGTCAATGGCCAGCTTCAGACCGTCCTTTTCAAAATCAATGGTGCAGCCCGGCTTCTTCTCACATACCATATCCAGATGTCCCTGCAGAATAATAGGCTCCACATCCTCATATCCTTCGGATGCCTCTTTCACCATCATGATATTCCACGCCTGATCCTGCCAGACTTCAAGTCCGTGTGCTTTTGCAAATGCCACGCAGTAATCACTGGCTGCTTTTTCGTGATAAGATCCTCTCGGGATATTGCTCAGTTCCTCAAAATATTTCCATACGCCTGCCGGCTCTAATCCTGTTAAAACTGCCATCGTAGTTCTCCTTTTCTCTCGTACATTCATCACTCGCCAGGACAGCCCATCCCCGGCTCGCATGCGCCCATTATAGCAGGTGCCCGGACAAAACTCAATCTCTTCCTGCCTGCATCAGCTCATGAAGCTTCCGGAATGCCTCCCTGACTCCACCCACTTCATCAATCAGCCCCTCCTTTACAGCCTGCTCTCCCACCAGAACGCTTCCCACATCTTTCGTCAGTTCTCCGGTCTCCAGCATCAGCTCTGTCAGCCGCTCCTTACTGATGTGGCTGTGAGCAGTCACAAAGCTTACAATCCGCTCCTGAATCCGTTTAAAGTAATCGAAGGTCTGGGCCACCCCAATGATGAGCCCGGTCATCCGCACCGGATGAACCAGCATAGTTCCGGTCGGCACAATATACGAATAATCTGCCGATACCGCCAGTGGCACCCCAATGGAATGGCTGCCTCCCAGCACCAGTGACACTACCGGTTTGCTTAAGGATGCAATCATTTCCGCAATGGCAAGCCCGCTCTCCACATCTCCGCCCACGGTATTGATGAGCAGCAGCAGACCATGCACGTTTCGATCCTCTTCTGCGGCCGCGAGCAGCGGAATCACATGCTCATATTTCGTCGTTTTGCTGTTATTTCCCAGATTTTCATGTCCTTCCACTTCCCCGATGATCGTCAGGATCCGGATATGGGATGACTGCGGCATTTCCACCGGCTGTCCGTATTTTTCCAGTTTATCTTCATTTTCCGACATAAAAAAACCAGCCTTTCCACCATACTTTTCTTCTTCCAAGTATGGCTGAAAGACCGGTATTTTATACGTTAATTCAAGTATCGGCTCTTCAGATCCAGAACCATCTCTTCATAACGCTTACAGCACTCTTCGTACCTGCCTTCTTCGATTTCATGAATACAGGGAACCAGATACTGCTCATAGAGCTCTCTGTACAGCTGATCACGGTTCGGCTGGCGATCCATTCTCTTTACGATGGTAGGTGCAATATCGTAATACTCATCTACCATTGCATGGCGCTCCGGCGTCTGCTCCATATAATGATCTCTGTACGCTTTCAGAGTTCGCAGCTCGTAGCAGTCCGAACCTTTTCCCAGATTCTCGCAGACAGCAGTGGTCACATAGCAGAGCTTTCTGCGGAACCCTTTGTTAATATCATCAAAGCTTGCTTTTCCGATCGTGGTTCCGAACGCGTCATTCCAGAGCTGCACCAGACAGTCTGCAAAAGGCTCGGAAAAATCTGCCGGATATTTGCGAATGGACGGAATCAGGTAAACACTGACCATAAAATTATAATCCAGCTGTTTCTGGGTCTTATGACCTTTGAAACGGATCTGCTCAATCTGCTCTCTGGCCGTCTCAATCAGACAGTCTGCCATCTGCTTTAATGTCTGCTCACCTTCTGCTCCACCGACGTAGAGCATATCAAGAGCTTCAAACAGTTCTCTGTTGGACGCATAATAATCTTCAAAATCCTCCTCATAGCGGGTTCGTTTGAAATTATTCATAGGGTTGTCACAGGTCACAATCAGTTCTTTCAGTCTCGCCAGTGCACGGCTTTCATACTCCTGATGTTCCTCCTGACCAAGTTCCCGGTATGCCTTTTTTTCTTTTCCAAGTGCCTCATCTACCGAAATCTCTTTTCCGCAGAACATACAGATAATCTGCTCTCTGTCCTCCGGAACCTGAATTTTCTCATGGCAGATCGGACATGTACCTTCTTTAAACATCATATTTACTCATCCCAGTTATGGTAGACAGCCTGAACGTCGTCATCCTCATCCAGAAGATCCAGCGTACGGTTCAGGAATTTAATATCATTTTCATCGCTAAGAGTTACATAATTCTGCGGAATCATGGTAATCTCAGCCTCAGCCATCTGGATACCTTCCTTCTCCAGTGCCTCACGGACTGCGGAGAAATCATCCGGATTGGTGAGAATCTCAAAGCTGTCCTCTTCCTCGGAGAAATCCTCTGCACCTGCATCCAGAGCCAGCATCATAAGATCATCTGCCTCTATGTCACACTCTTCGCGGTCAATGATGATCTGTCCCTTCTGATCGAACATATAGGATACGCAGCCGGTGGTTCCCAGGCTTCCGTTTCCTTTGGTAAATGCATTACGCACATTGGAAGCGGTACGGTTCTTGTTATCGGTCAGTGCTTCTACAATGATAGCGATTCCGCTCGGTCCGTATCCTTCATATGTAACATGCTCATAGTTGACAGCGTTTGCGTCACCTGCTGCACGTTTGATACCACGGTCGATGGTGTCGTTCGGCATGTTGTTTGCTTTTGCCTTTGCGATAACATCTCTTAATCGGCTGTTGTTATTCGGATCCGGACCGCCCTCTTTGACTGCAACTGCAAGCTCTCTTCCGATGATGGTAAAGATCTTACCTTTTGCTGCGTCGTTTTTCTCTTTCTTATGTTTAATATTTGCGAACTTGGAATGTCCTGACATAAACTAAATCTCCTTTTCTCGTCTTTCGTTCTTCAGCGTCCACAGGTGGACGCCATCTGTGCATGTTATCTATCTTAACACGCAAAATCAATGTTTGCAAGCCTATGTATCTAATTCCAGGCTGATTTTCAGGGCATCCTCGATCTTTTTTAAGATAGGGCCGTCCAGATGACAGACTTTGTCTTTCAGCCTTTTCTTATCAATTGTACGAAGCTGTTCCAGTAAAATCACAGAATCCTTGACCATATGACAGGCAGAAGCACACAGTTCCACATGCGTCGGAAGCTTTGCCTTATTCATTTTGGAAGTAATAGCGGCACAGATCACCGTCGGACTGTGCTTGTTTCCAATATCATTCTGAATAATGAGAACCGGCCGGATACCTCCCTGCTCCGAACCAATCACCGGTCTTAAATCCGCGTAATAGACATCTCCGCGTCTGATTACCAATGTTTTCACTCCGATCTGTTCTTTTTTCAGTCAGAGTATTTCCGGATTATGCTTTGGTTATTCCGCTTTCAGAAAAATAATCCTGGGTTGCCACGATCTTTCCGTCTTTCCAGAACCGTCTGGGAACCCTCTTTCCAATATCACAGGCCAGCTCATAGTGAAAGCCTCCTGTCAGTTCCGCCAGTTCTTCCATGCGGATCTCATAGCCGCCATCAGAACCAATCAGGGTAACCGCATCTCCTTCCCGTACACCCGGAATATCAGATACGTCCACCATAAACTGATCCATACAGATGCGGCCCAGAATCGGCGCCTGGCATCCGCGGATCAGCACCCGGCCTTTACCGGACAACGCTCTCGGATAACCATCCCCGTATCCTACCGGAATCGTTGCCACTTTCATCGCATGATCTGCCACATAAGTTCCACCATAGCTGATGGCTGCGCCCGGCTGCAATTCTTTGATAAATACAATATGGCTCTTCAAACTCATGACAGGTGCCAGAGGCGCTGCCATTTTGTTGACCTCATCCGACGGATACATACCATAGATAGAAATACCTGCACGCACAATATCCATGTTGGCATCCTTCATATCATAAATACCGGCACTGTTGGAGCAGTGGTGATACTTGATCGGTACCTGACGCTCCTCCAGAAGTTTTGCAAATGCCTCGTATCTTCTCAGCTGCTCATTGGCTGCCGTCTTATCCCGCTCATCTGCTCTTGCAAAATGGGTGAACAGGCCTTCCGTGTTCAGATTCGGCAGTTCACTGATCTCTTTTACAATGTCTGCGCTCTCTGCCGTATCCGTAAATCCAATGCGGGACATACCCGTATCCACTTTAATATGTACATGAACCGTCTTCTGCTGGCGGACAGCCTCTTCGGAAAGCTGGCGCGCCATGGACAGTTTAAAGACCGCCGGACGAATATCATACCGCACCACATCCTCATAAGCATCCGGGAATACAAATCCCAGAATCAGAATGGGCTTTTTCACGCCTTCTTTCCGGAGAATCAAAGCTTCCTCGATGGTAGCCGTTGCAAATCCCCATACATAAGGGTACTCCTGTACCATCTGTGCTATGGGCACTGCCCCATGTCCGTATCCATCCGTTTTCACAACAGCGATCATCCGGGTCTCCGGGTTCAGATTTTCTTTCATATTTCTAAAATTATATGCAACAGCATCCAGATTGATCTCTGCACATACTCTCATATAATGTTTCATTTCTGTTCTCCTTTCATGGCCTCCGGCAGATATTGAATCAGATGCCGGGCCATCAAACCATAGGTTCCTTCCATGCGGGCTGCCAGATCTCCCGACCTTCCATGAAGCCAGACGCCAAGCCGTGCCGCATCTTCCGCCTTCACCTTCTGCCCCAGAAGCCCTGCAAGAATGCCCGTCAGCACATCTCCGCTTCCCGCTGTAGACATACCGTTATTTCCTGTGGAATTCATCCAGCAGGTTCCATCGGATGATGCCACTGCCGTAGGTGCATCTTTCAGTACGCAGATACATTGATATTTCTCTGCACATGTCCTCGCCTGTCCGGGAATATCCGCAGAGATAGCTGCCGCTGGCTGATCCATCAGTCTTCCGTACTCGCCCACATGGGGCGTCAGAATCAGTGGACCTTCATGCTGCGTAAGCCATTCCCGATGCCCCGCTGCAAGGTTAATTCCATCTGCATCCAATACCATGGGACCGTGAAACTCTGCCAATGTCCTTCTCACAAGCATAGATGCCCAGGCTTCTTTTCCAAGACCCGGGCCTATCGCCACTGTATCTGCCCAGGCAAGCGCTTCATTCAGTTTTTCTTCTGCCCCGCTCTCAGAGGAAAAGGTGGTCAGAATCGCCTCCGGAAGAAGGGTCTGTAAAATAACTCTGTTTTCTTCTCTGGTAAAAATTCGTACCAGTCCTGCTCCCGTCCGCAGCGCTGCATACCCACACAGATAGGAAGCGCCTGCCATATTGATGCTTCCGGCAATACAGAGTACTCTGCCGAACATGCCCTTATGAGATCTGTCCGGGCGGTCTGGAAGTAACTTTAGAATTTCTTTTTCCATCATATATATTTTCCAAAAAAAGAGCCTGCCACAAAAGAGTTCCGATTTTATCACCGACACTCCTTTGCAGCGGCCCCATATTTCTTCGTTTATTCTCCATCCTCAGGCCGTTCATAGCTGGTGATCCGATAGGATAACTGCATCAAGCTGTCTACCAGATGGACATTCTCTACAACTACATCTTTCGGAACATCCAGATCCAGATGTGCAAAATTCCACAGAGCCTTGATTCCGCAGGCTGCCAGTCTGGTAGCTGCTTCCTGTACTTTGCTCTTGGGAAGGGTGAGCACTGCAATCTCAATCTGCTCCTGCTCTACAAACTCTTCCAGGTCATCCATCATCAGGACTGGAATCCCTCTGACCGAAGTTCCTGCAAGTTCCGGACGAACATCAAAAATCGCCTTTGTAACAAATCCGTTTTTACCGAAATCATAATTCGCCAGGGCATGTCCGAAGTTACCTCCACCGATAATAATCATAGGATGCGTTTTATTCACCCCTAGGATTTTCCCAATCTCATCGTAAAGATACTGCACATTGTATCCGTATCCCTGCTGGCCAAAACCTCCGAAATTGTTCAGATCCTGTCGGATCTGGGATGCTGTCACCTGCATCTTATTACTTAATTCACTGGATGAGATGCGTTCTACTCCATTATTCAGAATCTCTCCAAGATATCTGTAATACCGCGGCAGCCTTTTGATTACCGCCTTTGATATTTGTCTCTCCTCCATCAGAACGACCTCCGATTTTCATATTGCATTCATTATAAAACCCTGTCTAATCTTTGTCAAACACTTTGAAAGAACTGTCAACTATTCGGACAGTTCTTCCCATTTCTCATATAATTCTTCCAGCTCCGTCTGAATGGCATCTTTTTCTTTGGAAAGCTTTGTCACTTCCGCCACATTGGTGAAGACCTCTTTTTTCTCCAGCTCCGCATCAATCTCTTTATCGCGGTTCTCCAGCTCTTCAATGCGGCTTTCCACTTTCTTAAGCTCATTTTGTTTCTTACGAAGCTGTGCCTGCTGCTCTTTCTGCTGCTTCCAGTCCAGCTTGGAATCCGTCTCGGAAGATACATCCGCAGCCGCAGCAGTCTCTGTGGGAGCCGCCGTGAAATTTACCATGGTCTCTTTCTTTTCCAGATAATAGTCATAGTTTCCAATATAATTGGTCAGTCCCTGATTTTCCAGATCGAGGATCCGGGTTGCCACCGTGTTGATAAAATAACGGTCATGGGAAACGAACAGCACCGTTCCGGTATAATGGTTCAGCGCATCCTCCAGCACTTCTTTAGAGACGATATCCAAATGGTTGGTCGGCTCGTCAAGGATCAGGAAATTGGCCTCGGAAAGCATGAGTTTTGCCAGGGAAACACGGCCACGCTCGCCACCGCTCAGATCTTTAATCCGCTTAAATACATCATCCCCGGTAAAAAGGAACGCTGCCAGGACATTTCGGATCTTCGTATTGGTCAGTGTCGGATAAGCGTCGGAAAGCTCCTCAAATACGGTCTTTTCCATATGAAGTACATGGTGCTCCTGATCATAATACCCGATCTGCACACGGGAACCCAGATGCACTTCTCCTGCATCCGCCGGGATCACCTGATTTAAAATCTTCAGAATGGTGGTCTTACCCGTACCATTGCTTCCGATAAGCGCTACTCTCTCACCGCGCTTGATCTCAAAATCCAGATCCGTAAATAAGGTCTGGGGTGGGAATGCCTTGGAAAGTCCAAGCACCGTCAATACGTCATTACCACTCACTACCCGCGGTTCCAGTTCAATATGCATATCTGCCTTCACTTCGGTCGGTTTGTCCAGCACATCCAGCTTATCCAGCATTTTCTCGCGGCTCTCGGCACGTTTGATGGATTTCTCACGGTTGAAGGATTTCAGTTTGGCAATGACTTCCTCCTGATGCTTGATCTCCCGCTGCTGATTTAAGTAAGCCTGCATCTGCGCTTCCCGAAGCATGGCTTTCTTCTGGGCATAATCAGAGTAATTGCCCATGAACGTGGTCACTTCGCCCTGGTCGATCTCAATGACCTTGGTCACTACCCGGTTCAGGAAATACCGGTCATGGGATACAATGAGCACGGCTCCCTGATAGTTCATAAGGAAGGTCTCCAGCCAGGTAATGGAACCCATATCCAAATGGTTGGTAGGCTCATCCAGCATGATAATATCCGGTTTGGAAAGCAGCAGCTTACCCAGAGAAACACGGGTCTTCTGTCCACCGGACAGAGTATCCACATGCTTTGCAAAATCCTCTTCCGTAAATCCAAGACCCTTTAAAACGCCGGTAATCTCGCTCTTCCATGCATAACCGTTCTTCTGCTCAAATTCATGGCTTAATCTGGAATAATTATCCATCAGTTCCTGGAGTTCCGTTCCCCCCACCTGTTTCATGGAAAGCTCCAGACTCCGGATTCTTGCCTCCAGATCCAGCACATCCTGCTTCACTGTTAAAAGCTCGTCAAAAATCGTATTACCGCTCTGCATCTCCTGATGCTGGGCAAGATAACCGATGGTGGCACCTTTGTTAATCACGGTCTGTCCGTCGTCTGCCGCCATCTCCCCCATAATAATTTTTAAAAGCGTAGACTTTCCGGCACCGTTGATACCAACGATGGCGGCCTTCTCACGCTCTTCAATATGAAAAGAAGCATTTTTGAGGACTTCATTGTCCCCGAATGCCTTGCATATATTCTGGCATGCTAAAATCATTTCTGTAAATCTCCGTTTCTGTAAATCCTGCGGACGGCTATTTGCCATCAAATATACTCGATAGGCAGGGCAACAAGATTTTCTCTCAAATACGTTTTTTTGTCAACCAGGCACAAAATGACACCCAATCCTCTTGTCTTTCCTTCCACTTTATCTAAAACAAGATTTGCCGCTCCCATATTTGCCTTCGGATTTCCCGACATTTTAATTTCAACAGGATACAACATTCCGTCCTCTTCTATCACAAGATCGATTTCATTCTCCCCGGACGCGTTCTTATCTTTTCCCCTGTAATAAAAAATATTAAAGCGATAGTCTTTTCCCTCATTGGTATAAGATTTTAAAATTTCCGATACCACGAAGGTTTCAAACATATTTCCTGCAACAGCGGAACACTTTAACGCATCTGCAGTCAGCCATCTGGTCAGATAGCAGACCAGTCCCGTATCCCGGAAATATATTTTAGGTGCTTTGATGGCCCGTTTCAACGCACTTGCACTGTACGGCTGCAATAAATAGACAATTCCTGTTCTTTCCAGAATCGAAACCCAGTTCTTTATGGTAGGCTCACTTACCCCTGTTTCACTTGCAAGGTTTGTATAATTAAGGATTTCTCCAGTCCGCGCTGCAATCGCAGTCAGGAATTTCGTAAAGGTAATACTGTCTGCCGAAATCAGCTCATTAATATCCCTTTCCAGATACGTGGAAACATAAGAAGAATAATATTCCTGCCAGTCACGTTCCACATCGTAAAGTTCCGGATAAGAACCTTTATGGATGATATTCCAGAGATCCCGATAGGATTTAATCTCTTTTTCCCGCTCTTTCATATAGGAATCTGTCGGGATAAAATGTCGGTTAAACTGCACCCCATAGATCTCTCTCATGGACAGTCCTGACAACTCAGAAATCGCCACTCTTCCCGCCAGAGATTCACTCATTCCTTTCATCAGTTCCAACTTCTGCGATCCGGATAAAATGAACAATCCACGCTCATCAGAATCGTCTACGATTTTCTTAATCTCTTCTAATATCTCATTTTCCTTTTGGACTTCATCAATAAAAAGCGGACAGGGATTATTTAAAAAGAAAAGCTTCGGCTCTTCCCTTGCCTGCAGCCTCGTCAGCTTGTCATCAAAATTCGCGCGATTATATTCTGTAAATTCATGTTTTATCAGCGTTGATTTTCCAACCTGTCTTGCCCCAATAATCAGAGAACACTTGCTGGATGCAACCCTTTTCTTCAGTACGGATGTAATTGCTCTTTCAATATAAGCCATAGAACACCTCCGACAAATCTAAAATACAACTTTATTATAGTCGTTA
>CAVFMZ010000043.1:0-21032 GCA_963623675.1 Firmicutes bacterium CAG:176
TGTGGTATGATACTTAAAGTGACAGTTCTGTAAACGGGAATTGTTATTTGACAACAGAAACATCTGGAGGGACATGATTGTATGGCATGGTATGACGAGGCAGTATTTTATCACATTTATCCGCTGGGAATGACAGGAGCCCCGAAGCAGAATGAGTATGGAGAACCGGTACATCGGTTGAATACGCTTCTGCCGTGGGTGAAACATATAAAAGAAACCGGATTTAACGCACTTTATATCGGACCGTTGTTTGAGTCCGTGGGACATGGATATGAGACGACAGATTATAAAAAGCTGGACAGTCGTCTGGGTACCAATGAGGATCTGAAGGTATTCGTGAAGGAATGTCATGAGCAGGGAATCCGGGTGATCTTTGACGGTGTGTTTAACCATACGGGCCGTGATTTTTTTGCATTTAAGGATCTGCAGAAGAACCGGGAACAGTCCCCGTATAAGGACTGGTACTGTAATGTGAATTTCTGGGGAAATAATGAATATAATGATGGATTTTCCTACGAGAACTGGGGCGGTTACAACCTTCTGGTCAAATTAAACCAGCACAATCCGGCTGTCCGGGATTATATCTGTGATGTGATCCGGTTCTGGGTCAGTGAGTTTGACGTGGACGGTATTCGTCTGGATGCGGCGGATGTACTGGATTTTGAATATATGAAAGCATTGCGCCGGACCGCCAATGAAGTGAAACCGGAGTTCTGGCTTATGGGAGAGGTCATTCATGGGGATTACAGCCGCTGGGTCAATGAGGGAACCCTGCATTCCGTCACCAACTATCAGCTTCACAAGGCGCTGTATTCCGGCCATAATGACCACAACTATTTTGAGATTGCCCATACGGTAAAACGTCTCTATGAGATGGGCGGCAACCGTCCGGAAGGCCTGAAGCTTTACAATTTCGTGGACAATCATGATGTGGAGCGTATCTATACGAAACTGCAGAATAAGGCCCATTTCACACCGGTGCATGTGCTGCTCTATACGCTGCCGGGAGTTCCGTCCGTCTACTATGGTTCTGAGTTCGGCATTGAGGGAAAGAAGGAACGGTATTCTGACGATTCTATCCGTCCGGCACTGGATCTTGCAGATTATGAAAATGCAGCAGAAGAGAATCCCTGCACGAAGCTCATCACAGCGCTGGGAAGAATCCGCCAGCATGCAAAAGAGCTTTCTTATGGAGATTATAAGGAACTGATGCTTCGAAACCGCCAGTATGCGTTTTCCAGAAATCTGGATGGAAAGAGCGTGATTGTCATGGTAAATAATGACGATAATGGTGCAGAATTTTCCGTTCCGGCAGGCGGAGCCTATGTAGGTGCCCTGTCCGGCAGAAAAGTGACGGCAGACGGACAGCTGCGGGTACAGATTGACGGAAATAGTGGGGAGATCTGGATTCCGGCAGAGGAAGCGGACAAAGATCTGGCTCCGGTGGAGCTGAAACCGGTAATTCCGGAGGAGAAGACAGTTCCGGCTACTGCACCTGTTCCGAAAACTCCGCAGAAAGCACCGGTTCAGGTACCGGACAAACCATATGAGGAGATGACGGTGGAAGAACTCCAGCAGGCCGTCCTTCAGAAGCTTGCGAAGAACGGCCCGGTAACAGATCAGATGAAGAAAGATGTGGCAGACAATGTCTACCATGATTCGCTGGTCAACTGGGTGAAGAGTTTCAGATAACAGAAAAGTGATAAAAATGGCTCTGGGCAGTACGTCCAGGGCCATTCTTTTTGGGAATATCCTTATGTGTATATGTCATTTTCCCGGCGGAAGGATCAATTCTATAATAAAGACAGAAACATACAGAAAGACGCTGCTGCCGGAAGGCAGAGAACAGGGGGAAAAGATGGCGCTCCATATTATTGATGAAGCAAACAGATGTATGAACTGTAAAAAACCAATGTGTCAGCAGGGATGTCCGGTGCATACACCGATTCCGCACATTATCCAGATGTTCAAAGAGCATCAGATCATGGAAGCAGGAGAGGAATTGTTCCGGAATAATCCCATGTCAGTAATCTGCTCAACCGTCTGTAATCATGAGATGCAGTGCGCGGGACACTGTGTATTGGGACGAAAGGGGAATCCGGTGCATTTTTCCAGTATTGAAAACTATATTTCCGATACCTATCTGGATCGGATGGAACTGAAACCGGAGGAGAAAAAGGATCAGAAAGTGGCTGTGATCGGAGCCGGACCGGCCGGAATGACGGTGGCAATCATTCTGGCACAAAAAGGGTACCAGGTTACTATCTTTGAGTGGAAAGATAAGATCGGAGGCATTACCAGGTATGGAATTCCGGAGTTCCGGCTTCCAAAATCTGTGCTTGACCGTTACGAAAAGCAGATGCTTCGTCTTGGCATTCAGATCCGTCCTAATACGACCATTGGTGCAGTATTGAAGATTGAGGATCTGTTCAGGGATGGATATGCCAGTGTGTTTGTAGGAACCGGAACATGGAAACCGAAGAATCTGGGGATTCATGGAGAATGTCTTGGTAATGTCCATTTTGGAATTGACTATCTGGCAAATCCATCCGCTCATCATCTGGGGGAGACGGTGGCGGTTATCGGTATGGGAAATGCAGCCATGGATGTGGCACGGACTGCCCTTAGGAACGGCGCCCGGAAGGTGACGCTCTATGCGAGAGGAACCCGGGTGGCGGCAAGCTCTGCGGAGGTATCCTATGCAGAGCTGGACGGTGCGGAATTTGTCTTTGGAAAGGCGATTGAGTGTATCACGGAAAAAGGTCCTGTTTTTCGTACTTCCATCCTGGACGAAGACGGAAAGGTTGTAGGATATGAGGAAGAACTGGAGCAGGTGGAGGCAGATTCCACGATTATTTCTGTCAGCCAGGGGCCTCGTAAGAAGCTGATTCGCACGACAACAGGTCTGGAAGGAAATGAAAAAGGACTTCTGGTGGTGGATGAGAATTGTATGACCACAAGGGAAGGCGTGTTTGCGGCAGGGGATGTGGTACATGGCTCCAAAACAGTGGTACATGCCGTGGAAGGAGCCAAAAGAGCGGCAGAAGCCATGATCCGCTACATGGAGGCACAAAAATAGACCATTCCTTTTAGGAATAACGGCATGATGTTATATCATTTCCGCAGAAAGTAACGCTGAAATATAATGAAACCAGAAGAAAGAAGGAGGTATTCCCGTGGGAAAATCACTGACAAGGAAAATTATTGAATCACATTATGTGTCCGGAAGCATGGTGCCGGGCGAGGAAGTATTTATCAAGGTGGATCAGACGCTGACCCATGATATCAATGCGGTCATGACCTATCTGGCATTTGAAGCCATTGGTCTGGATCGTATCCGTACGGAGTGCAGTGTCAGCTATCTGGATCACAATCTTCTGTATGTCAACAACATGACACCGGACGATCACATCTATCTGCAGTCTGCTGCAAAACGGTTTGGGGTGCATGTATCAAGACCGGGCAATGGTATCTGCCATACGGTTCATGTGGCACGGTTTGGAGCACCCGGAAAGGTGAGCATGGGAGGAGACAGCCATACCCCGCACGGCGGTTCCATCGGAATGCTCTGTATCGGTGTGGGAGGTATGGATGTGGCAACAGCCATGACCGGAGTTCCCATGCGTCTGAAAATGCCGAGAGTCGTGAATGTAAAACTGACCGGGGAACTGAAGCCGGGATGCAATACCAAGGAAATCATTCTGGAAATGTTAAGAAGAGTTACTATCAAGGGCGGACTTGGAAATGTGTATGAATATACCGGACCGGGAGCTGCAGCGCTGGAGGTTCCGGCCAGAGCAACGATTACCAATATGGGGGCGGAGCTGGGAGCAACCACTTCCATTTTCCCGGCAGATGAACAGGTAAGAAAGTTCATGAAGGCACAGGGAAGAGAAGCCGATTACAGAGAACTTTTACCGGATGAAGATGCAGAATATGACGATGTGATTGAGATTGACTTAAGTGAACTTGAGCCGCTGATTTCATGTCCTCATCAGCCGGACAATGTTATGCCGCTGCGACTGGCAGAGAAGAAGCCGGTGCAGCAGGTATTTATCGGAAGCTGTACCAATGCCAGTTATGCAGATGTAGCAAAGGCGGCAACTGTATTCAAGGGTCATCATGTCAATGAAAACGTAAGCTGCACTTGTGCAGTGGCATCCAAACAGACCTACAGAGAACTGGTGAGGGATGGTTATGTGGATATTCTCCTTCAGGCCGGAGTTCGGATGCTGGAGATTGCCTGCGGACCCTGCTGTGCCATTGGACAGACCCCGGCTACGAAAGGCGTTGCCGTGCGCACCTCCAACAGAAACTTCAAAGGAAGAGCCGGCAATCCAACCGCAGAGATCTATCTGGTCAGCCCGGAGAGTGCTGCAGCGACTGCCATTCTTGGAACTTTTGCGTCCGCTGAGGACGTGATGGGGGATGAGGTAAAGAGGCTGGCTGAGATTCATGAGCCGGAGACTTATCTGGTGGACGATTCCATGATTATTCCGCCGCTTCCCCTGGAAGAGGCAAAGCAAGTGGAGATCGTGAAAGGACCCAATATCAAGTTCCTTCCGGTGCCGGAAGAGCCGAAGGAGCATCTGTGTGTTCCTGTGAGCCTGAAGACGCTGGACAATGTCTCCACTGATGATATTACTCCGGCCAGCGCGGAATTCTCCAGTATGAGATCCAATATTCCGCTGATGTCCCAGTATTGTTATCATCGTTATGCACCGGATTTTGCAGCCAGGGCAAAAGAACTGGGAAGCTCCATTATCGTAGGCGGAGAGAATTACGGACAGGGTTCTTCGAGGGAGCATGCGGCCATCAATCCTATGTATCTGGGAGTAAAATGTGTCATTGCCAAGAGCATTGCACGTATCCATAAGGGAAATCTGGTCAACCACGGAATTATTCCCATGCTGTTTGACGATCCTTCAACCTATGAGAAAATCGACCAGGGAGATGAGCTGGAGATCGAAGATCTGTTAGAGCAGATTCCCACGAGAACGGTTCTGGTGAAAGATAAAACGAAGAATTTTATGTTCCAGGTGAGACTGGATCTGACAGACAATGAGATTGAAGTTGTATTAAGTGGCGGACAGTTAAGATATCTGAAAAAACAGATTGCGGAGCAGAATGCATAGGAGGAACGAACATGAGCAGTAAAGCTGAGAACACAAGAATTGCACAGGAAAAGTTTGGGGAACTGATTCAGAATGAATATGAGAGAATCGAGCGGATGAAGGAAGGCTCCGAGGTTACGGATTTTTCAAAGCTTGACAAAATCATCATTGGTATTCTGCCGGGCGACGGTGTTGGCCCGATCCTGATGGAACAGGCACTTCGCATTGTAAATGAGCTTCTGGCAGAGGAGATTCAGTCCGGAAAGATCGAACTTCGTACTATTGAAGGAATGACCATTGAAAACCGTGTGGCAAAGATGGAGAGTCTTCCGGAAGAGGTGCTGGAAGAGGTGAAGAAATGCCATGTGCTGGTAAAGGGACCTATGGTAACACCGCGTGCAGGAGACGGACTTCCGAACCTGGTCAGTGCCAACAGCCTGCTTCGGAGAAAACTGGAACTGTTTGCAGCAGTCCGCCCTATTAAGATTCCGGATAAGAAGATTGACTGGACTTTCTTCCGCGAGAATATTGAGGGAGAATATATCTGGGGAAACAAAGGAATTCAGGTAGATGATGATCTGGCCGTAGACTTCAAGGTACAGACAAAACAGGGAAGTGAACGTATCGCCAGAGCTGCTTTTGAATTTGCAAGGAAGAACGGAAAGAAAAATGTTACAGTTGTAACAAAAGCAAACATTGTAAAGCTGGTGGACGGTAATTTTGTACAGGCTGTTCGCCGGGTAGGTGAGGAATATCCGGAAATTGAGGTACAGGAGAAGCTGGTAGATGCCATGTGTGCAAAAATGATGGACCCGGCGTTTTCAGAAGGAATGGAAGTTATTGTTCTGCCGAACCTGTATGGCGATATCGTAACAGATGTGGCAGCAGAACATGCAGGCGGTCTTGGTAATGCCTGCTCCTCCAACATCGGAAACAAATATGCTTTATTTGAAGCCATTCATGGAACCGCACCGTATCTCATGTCTCATGGCAGGGGATCCTATGCAAATCCCTGCAGCCTAATCCGTGCAATGGGACAGATGATGATTCATATTGGTTATGCAGACCGCAGCCGGATTCTGGACGAGGCGCTTTCCATATGCACTGAGACTGAGAAAAAGATCGTATTAACAACCATGCCGGAAGATGCCAGTGCAGCAGAACTGACAGACTATATTCTGGAAACCATTCGGAAAATCCGTTAAAAGAAAGGTTCTCCCCTCTTTTTCAGTTGAGTGCCTGAAAAATATATGCTATCATTTTTATAACAATTCAGGACATGGGAAAGAGGGGAACTGAAGATGAAAGATTCGGATTGGGAGATTCTGCATGAACTGTATCAGAATCCCAATATGACGAAGGTAGCCAATCTGCTGTATATGACACAGCCTTCACTCACAAAACGGCTGCAGCACATCGAAGAAGAGTTTCAGGTTACCATTGTGAACCGTACTCCCAAAGGACTTTCTTTTACGGAGGAAGGGAAATACCTTGCAAAGCAGGCCGGAGAATATCTTGCTTTTCTGAAAAAAACGAAGGATACGCTGATGGAGTTCAGGGAAAACAGCGAGAGCATGATTACGATAGGATCTTCGTATACCTATAACAAATATACGCTTACAGATCTTATGATTCCTTACCGCATCAGCCATCCGAATGTGAATTTCAATGTCATCAGTGAGCAGAGCAATATTCTGTTCCGTAAGATGCTGGAGGGCTCCATTGATGTGGGATTTGTCCGGGGGGACTATGAGGGTGAAGTGAACCGGCTGCTGGTGGGAAAGAATCAGGCTTATCTGGTAACGAAGGAACCGACGGAGCTTGCGGTATTGCCGGATCTGCAGCGGATCGGCTATAAGACCAATGAAAAGACGCTGGAGATTCTGGACGGATGGTGGAAGGAACAGTTCCGTACAGATCCACCGGGAAGTATGGTGGTAGGTTATATTGATGTGGCATGGCAGCTCATACAAAAAGGTCTGGGATATACCATCTGTTTTCTGCCGGATCAGTTTGAAAATCAGTATGGACTCACGCTGCAGCCGCTGCTGCACAGAGACGGAACACCGGTGGTGCGCAATACTTGGTTTTTATATTCCAAGGAGAAGAGAATTACGGATACGCTGGCAGATTTTATCTCATATATTGAGCAGAAAGCAGCCTGGAAGAACAGGGGGCACGATGAAGAATATCGACTGGAAGATACTGGCGGTTCTGTATGAGAGCCGGAGCATGACGAAGGCGGCAGAAACACTCTATATGACACAGTCAGCATTGACCAAACGGATTCAGGCTATGGAGTCAGAGTGGAATGTGCAGATTGTCAGGCGTAGCAGCAAAGGTGTGATATTTACGGAGGAAGGCCAGTATCTCGTGAGAAAGGCAAATATCATGCTGGATTTTATGAAGGATATTGAGGAACATTTTGCTGAAACAGCAGGATCCAAACCACTTCTGAAAATAGGAATTCCGAATTCCTTTGCACGTCTTCATATGCCTAAAATCCTGAAGGCATATGAAGAAAATTATGACCGGCTTCAGATCAGAACAGTTTCTAATTCCAGCGATGTGCTGATCCAGAAGCTGACAGACGGTTCCATCGATATCGGCATTATCTGCGGGGATTATCCCTATCTGGGAGAGAAGATCTGCCTGTTTGAAGAAGCCTTATACGTGGTGGCTCCGAAGGAAAAGAAGCTGGATGATATCGGACAGATGCCGCTGATTAAATCCTATCTGAACCCATTGGTAAAGCTGTTGGTAGACCAGTGGTGGAGAGGACATTTTGGCAGTCTTCCGCATGAAGCCCATGGGGTTCCCTATGCGGATATTGCCATCGAGATGGTGGAGCAGGGACTGGGAATTACGTTTCTGTTCGGTGCAGATTGGAGAATTGACAGGGATAAACTGGAGATGATACCCATTCGTGACCGGGAGGAGCATCCGGTGACCAGAAAGGTATGGATGATGCTTTCAGACCGGTGCTGCCAGAGTCAGCAGATGATGGATTTTGTGACGCTGGTAGAAGAATTTTATAGAACAAATATGTAACTATTCACAGCCAAAGAGCTGATGCAATCTGAACAAAATTCAGACTGTGTCAGCTCTTTTTTATTCCATTTTGGAATGGCGGAATCAGTCACGATCTGAATTTCCTTTTTACGGCTGTGTTTTCTATACTTTCCTTATAAGGAACAGAACCGGAAGGGCTCTGTATCACATGAAGGAGGAAACATATATGAGCTATGCCTATGTGGGATGCCGCACAACCAGAGAGAGAAATGCAAGAGGTAAGGGACTGAAGACTTATGAAATCAACGAGGTAACCGGAGAATGGACGGAACTTCAGTGCCTGAAAACGGAAGAAAATCCTTCCTATCAAACCATGGATCTGGAAGAAAAGTATCTGTATTCTGTGCACGGGGATATTACGAAAGTATCCAGCTATAAGATTCTGGAGGACGGAACCTTGAGCCACTTAAATACGATTGATATCGGAGGAAAGAATCCGGTATTTATTACTCCGGACAAAACCAACCGGTTTATTGTGGTCGCAGCGCTGCAGGGAGGTGCTGTATATGTGATCAGAAGAGAAGCAGACGGATCACTGGGGGAAATCGTAGAAAAAGTCTGTCTGCCTGGTAAGAGAGAGGGAACCATTTCTTTTGCACATCAGTGTATCTGGGATCAGAAAAAAGAGTTTTTGTTTGTAGTGACCCAGGGAAGACTGCAGGGATACGGACAGGTAAAGGTATTCCGGTTTGACGCAGAGAAGGGAATCCTGACGGAGACGGACACGTACAGAGGAAGAGAATACGACGAACCCCGGCATGTAAGCATCCATCCTAACAATCGGTTTGTATATCTGATTAATGAAAAAGGAAATAAAATGACCTATCTGCAGTTTGACAACATGAACGGAAAACTGACGCCCATGCAGAACCTTCCGTCTCTGCCGGCTACCTATACGGGAGAGGGACAGGCCAGTGCCTCCCTTCTTGATAAAGAAGGAAAAATTCTCATTGGCTCTAACCGGATTCATGAGTCGATTGTGGTATACCGGATTGATCAGAATACCGGTTATATGACAGAGCTGGGATATTATTCTTCTCTGGGATTGACCCCGAGGTTTATTACCTTTAATAAAGACTACAGTCTGTTCTATATGGCAAATGAGGACAGCGACACGATTGTGGAAATGAAACTGGATTCAGTAACCGGTCAGATGACTTATACGGGAAGAATCATTCCGACAGAAAGTCCGGTCTGCATTACATTCAGATAAGAGCATAAGGGGGAAAGTACAGGTATGAATTTGGGGCTTATTTCTTTGATTCTGCTGCTTGCGGCAATTGTGATCGGATTTTTGAGAAACAGTAACGTGGGAATTTTGTGTATCGGCTTTGCCATGATTCTGAGTATTGCTTATGGAATCAGCACGAAAGAGATTCTGGCAGGATTCAGTTCTTCCCTTTTTATGCAGATGGCGGGCATTACCTATCTGTTTGCTATTATTAACGGAAACGGAACTCTGGAACTGCTGGCGAGGAAGATGGTGCGTCTGGTTGGGAAAAGACGCCATCTCATCCCCTTTGTTATGTACATTCTGGGATTTTTGATCTGTGCAGCAGGCCCAGGGGCGATACCTTCACTGGCCATCATTCCGGTCATTGCCATTCCGGTCGCTGCTTCTGCTGGTGTGAACCCGATCATGACCGCTATCATCGGAGACCTGGGTGTCATGTCAGGACGTATGAGTCCGTTGACCCCGGAGAGCGCCGTTGTACGGGAACTGATGGAAGAACAGGGACTTGTCGGAAATACATTGCCCATTATGGGTGCGTTGACATTGACCGCACTGGTCACGGCTGTCCTGGTTTATGTTTATTACAAAGGCTGGAAAGTGGAAGCGGACAGTGAGATGGAGATGGAAAAGCTTCCGGCTTTCAGCGGTATCCAGTGGCTGTCCCTTCTGGGACTTCTGGTTCTGGCAGGAGGAGCCCTTCTTTTCTCCTGGAATGTAGGCTTGACGGGATTTCTGACTGGCTCTGTCCTGATCGTGCTGGGCTGCGGACAGGAGAAAAAGGTGATTGCGGCTATTCCTTGGAATGTCATCCTGATGGTATTGGGAGTTGGGATTTTGATGAATGTGATCTCTATCTCCGGCGGTATTGATATCATGGTAGCCGGTCTGGAGGCGGTTATGAGCAGACGGACAGCGGCTGCCATTATGGCAATTGCTTCAGGTTTCATGTCCTTCTTCAGTTCCGGCCTTGGAGTGGTGTTCCCAACGCTTATTCCGACTGCCGGAGGCCTGGCTGACGGACTTGGCGTGGAGGCACTGACCCTGGTGACCACCATTGTCATCGGCGGAACCGTGGCAGGATTTACCCCGATTTCTACTACGGGAGCATTGATCATGGCAGGCGTGGCGCAGCAGGAAAATGCAGAAGAGCGTTTCCCGCAGAACCGGATGTTTATTGAGCTGTTTGCTGTATCCTTTATTGCACTTGGCGTGCTTGGACTTCTGGCATTTATTGGAGTTTACGGAATTTTCCTGTAGATCATTCCATTCAGTTATGGCCACATTCATTAAGACCATTATACAAATGTGATGGGGAACTTTACAATTAAGACAGAGAGAAAAAAGGAGGAAACGAGCAGTGAAACTCATCAAAAGTGCAGTGGCAGGAACGCTGGAATCCAGTGATGCCTGTGTAACCGTAGAACCGCAGGAGGCAGGAGCGGGAATCGAATTTGATCTGGACAGTGTGGTCATCCATCAGTTTGGAAACAGTATCAGAAAGACGGTTCTGGAGACGCTGGAACGTCTGGATGTACAGGATGTGAAAATCAGAATTGTGGATAAGGGAGCCCTCGACTGTACGCTGAAGGCAAGAGTGGAATGTGCAGTGTTCCGTGCATGTGATCAGAAAGAAAATCTTCCGTGGGGAGGTGCAATTCAATGATAAATCCGAATAAAAAAAGACTGAGAAGAACCATGATGTTTCTGAATTGCCAGAAACCGGGACTGATTAAAGATCCTTATATCTATAAGCCGGATTCCATCATGCTGGATCTGGAGGATGCAGTGGCAGAAAGCGAGAAGGATGCAGCCAGATATTCCCTGTTCCATGCACTGAAAGAGATTGACTACCATGGTGTGGAGCGGGTTGTCCGGATCAATGGCCTGGATACGGATTATTGGCAGGAAGATGTCAGAGTCTGTGTGGCGGGCGGAGCAGATTCCATCCGTATTCCAAAGGCAGAAAGCGCAGAAGATATCCGGAAGGTGGAAAGAGCCATCGAGGAGGCAGAAAAAGAATTCGGCCGTCCGGAAGGAAGCACGCTTATTATGGCGGCTATCGAATCTGCCATGGGCGTTATGAAGGCACTGGACATCTGTCAGGCATCCGAGAGACTTTTCGGAATTGCACTTTCAGGAGGAGACTATACGAAAGATCTTCAGACCACCATTTCCGGTGTGGGCGTGGAGCTGGCCGGTGCGAGACAGCATCTGATTATTGCAGCCAGAGCCGCAAAAGTACAGTGCTTTGATACGGTCTTCACGAACTTGGATGATATGGACGGATTCCGCAAAGAAGTAGAGATGATCAAAGCTATGGGATTTGACGGAAAATCCATTGTAAATCCCCGCCAGATTGATGTCGTTCATGAAATCTATACGCCGACGCAGAAGGAAATCATCTTCTCCGAAAAAGTAGTACGTGAAATTAATGAGAAAAAAGCACAGGGTATCGGCGTATTCACCGTAGATGGCAAGATGATCGACATTGCGTTCTATGATGGAGCAAAGAGAGTGATTGAGCTTGCAAAAGCATCCGGTGTATATAAGGGGGATCTGTAAAATGTTGAACAAAGTAGGAAGAGAGATTCCGGAAGAGATCCTGAAACAGACAGGTAAGGAAGTTTTTCAGGGAATCTATTATAAAGACGGTACAGAATTTCAGAAGCAGGGGCCGATTACCAAAGTGGTTATGAACCATGATACCAGCAAGATGGTGGATTCTATCCATGATGCACTGGTAAAATGCGGCGCTCATGATGGTATGACTCTTGGCTTTCATCATCATTTTCGGGATGGAGACCTGGTGGTTAATATGGTCATGGAGGAAGTACATAAGATGGGTATTAAAGATGTGACCATCTGTGCCAGCTCCCTTGGAAAAGCCCATGATGCACTGGTTCCAATGATTGAGGACGGAACAATTACCAATATTCAGTCTTCCGGTGTGCGTGGAAAGATCGGAGAAGCAATCTCCCATGGAAAATTAAAGGGACTTGCGATTATGCGTTCCCACGGCGGGCGTGTAAGGGCGATCCAGACCGGGGAGACTACCATTGACATTTCCTTTGTCGGAGCACCTACCTGTGACGATTATGGAAACTGTAAAGGTGTCGGAGGCAAGAGTGACTGCGGTGTCCTTTCCTATTCCTTTGTTGATGGAAATCATGCCAATAAGGTAGTGGCTGTGACGGACTGTCTGGTGCCGTTTCCAAACTACCCGGCTGATATCAACATGACGAAAGTAGATTATGTCTGCGTAGTGGATCAGATTGGTATTCCGGAGAAAATTGCCAGCGGTGCAGCAAAACCGACCACAGATGTAAGGAAACTTATGATGGCGGAGTATTGTACTAAATTTGTGGTGAATGCACCTTATTTCAAAGACGGATTTTCCTATCAGACCGGTGTGGGAGGAGCTTCCATCGCATCTGCCATTTCTCTTGGAAAAGTCATGAAGGAACGTGGCATCAAGATGGGATTTGCAGTCGGCGGAATGGCAAAGGCCATGTGCGATCTGTTGGACGAAGGACTGATCGGAAAACTTCTGGATACCCAGGATTTTGATACAGCAGCAGTAGAGTCAGTCAAACGTCCGAACCATCACAGAATCAGTGCAGGTGCTTACGCAAATCCGTTCAATAAAGGTGCTTTTGTCAATAAGCTGGATTACGTAATTCTTGGTGCGCTGGAAGTAGATGTGGATTTTAATGTCAATGTCGTGGTTGGCTCCGATGGTGTTATCACCGGAGCACAGGGCGGACATCCGGATGCGGCAGCAGGAGCAAAATGCACCATTGTCATTTCTCCGCTGATTCAGGGAAGAATTCCGGCGATTTGCTCCAAGGTGACGACAGTAACCACACCCGGTGAGTCTGTGGATGTGGTAGTTACCGATTATGGTGTGGCAATCAATCCGAGAAGACAGGATCTGGTCGATGCCATGAAGGGCGTAGAAGGAATTCCGTTCTATACGATTGAAGAACTTCGCGATATGGCATATGCCATCACAGGAGAACCGGAACCGGTACAGTTTGAAGACCGGATTGTAGGCATTATCGAAGGCCGCGATGGAACAGTGATGGATGTGGTACGTCAGGTAAAACCGTTTACATTCAGAGAGGAGAACTAAAGGGGTATGGTAAAATTATATGATGGCGGCGCTTATCTGCTTCATGGAACAAACATTGTTCCGGAAGCGGAAGCTGTAAAAGCGGGAGTGAAAGTTTCAAAAGAAGAAGCCAGAAAAGGAACAATTGCCTATTCTGTTCTGAACGCGCATAATACGTCAGAAGATATGGAACATCTGAAAATCCGTTTCGATGCCATGACTTCTCATGATATTACATTTGTCGGAATTATCCAGACAGCCAGAGCATCCGGAATGGAGCGTTTTCCGCTTCCCTATGTGCTGACCAACTGTCACAATTCTCTGTGCGCAGTGGGCGGAACCATCAATGAAGACGACCACGTATTCGGTCTGTCTGCAGCAAGGAAATACGGTGGTATCTATGTTCCGCCCCATATTGCTGTTATTCATCAGTATATGAGAGAGACTATGGCAGGATGCGGAAGAATGATTCTGGGTTCTGACAGCCATACCCGTTATGGTGCCCTGGGAACCATGGCTATCGGAGAAGGCGGTGGAGAGCTGGTAAAACAGCTGCTTAAAGATACGTATGATATTACTTATCCGGGAGTTGTTGGCATTTATCTGGATGGCAAGCCAAATCCCGGAGTCGGTCCGCAGGATATTGCGCTGGCTATTATCGGTGCCGTATTTAAGAATGGCTATGTAAAGAATAAAGTAATGGAGTTTGTAGGTCCCGGTATCAGTTCCATGACCACAGATTTCAGAAATGGTATTGATGTCATGACAACAGAAACGACCTGCTTAAGCTCTATCTGGAGAACCGATGAAGATACCAGGGCATTTCTTGCCTGTCATGGAAGAGAGGACGCTTACAGGGAGTTAAATCCGGACGATACAGCTTATTATGATGGGCTTGTATATGTGGATCTGAGTACGGTAAAACCGATGATTGCCCTGCCATTCCATCCGAGCAATACTTATGAAATCGAAGAATTTTCCGCAAATGCAGGAGATATTCTCCGACAGGTGGAGAAAGAAGCGGCAGCCATTACGGAAAATCCGGAAGTGCATTTTTCACTGACGGACAAGCTGATCGACGGAAAATTCCATGTACAGCAGGGAATCATCGCAGGCTGTGCAGGCGGTAACTATACCAATGTCATGGAAGCAGCCCATATTCTGAAAAACGCCAGCTGCGGAAACGGAGAGTTCACCCTTTCTGTATATCCGTCATCTCAGCCGGTATTTATGGATCTGGTGGAGAAAGGTGCCATTTCTACGTTGATGGCGGCAGGTGCGGCTGTGAAGACAGCATTCTGCGGTCCGTGCTTCGGTGCCGGTGATACCCCGGCCAATAATGCTTTCAGTATCCGTCATACCACCAGAAACTTCCCCAACAGGGAAGGGTCGAAACCAGGTGTGGGTCAGCTGTCAGCAGTGGCTCTTATGGATGCGAGATCTATCGCTGCAACTGCAGCAAATGGAGGTGTACTGACACCGGCAACGGCATACGCGGATGACTATGTGGTTCCGGAATATCATTTTGATGATTCTGCTTACAGGGCAAGAGTTTACTATGGCTATGAGAAAGCGGAGCCGGAAAGCGATCTGGTGTATGGTCCGAATATTAAAGACTGGCCGGAAATGAGCAGGCTGTCGGATTATATTTTACTGAAGGTATGTTCCAAAATCATGGATAAGGTGACCACAACAGATGAGCTGATTCCGTCAGGAGAGACTTCCTCTTATCGTTCCAATCCGCTGGGACTGGCAGAGTTTGCATTGTCCAGAAGAGATCCGGCTTATGTAGGCAGGGCGAAAGAAATTGCAAAAGCAGAGAAAGCAAGGATTGCAGGTCTTGACCCGGCATCCGAAGAACCGGAGCTGAACGCAGTCTATGAAAAGATTGCTGCTATCACACCGGAAGCTTCCAGAGAAGAAATTGAGATTGGCAGTATGATCTACTGTGTAAAACCGGGCGACGGTTCTGCCCGTGAGCAGGCAGCAAGCTGCCAGAGAGTGTTGGGCGGACTTGCCAATATCTGTACGGAATATGCAACGAAGAGATATCGTTCCAATGTGATGAACTGGGGAATGCTGCCCTTCCAGATGAAGGAAAAACCGGAATTTGAAGTTGGTGATTACATTTATGTTCCCAACATTCGCGAGGCAATGGATGGTGATATGCAGAATATCAAAGCTTATGTGCTTGGCGAAGAGGTGAAAGGAATTTCCCTGTACATTTCCGATATGGTTGGAAACGAAAAGGAAATTGTGAAGGCAGGATGTCTGATCAATTTCAATCGCAGCAGAAACAAATAATATAACGATAATAACAATAATAACAATGTAAAAACAGACCCTTTCTTATCTTATGTGTCCATCCTGTGGTTCCCATGCTGCAGGGTGGATTTTTTTAATGCTGCGCTTTTGGAATACCTGCATAGACAGAAGGAATTAGCGGCAGGAAATACAGCCTGTTATAGTAGTAAGTGAAAAGGGGGTAGATGAGAATGCCGGAAAAGATTGATTATGTAAAAAATATTTTTGGACCCAGTATTATGAATACCAGAGAACTGACCTGGCTGAAAGAAGATAAAAACAGAAAACATGTCAGCCAGGAGGAGCTGTTTCAGATAGTGGATGATTATATCGAAGAGGCATAGAAGCCATGGATTTTCAGACTATAGCAGGAGGCCTTGCAAGAGAGGCGCTTTTAAAAGAAGTGATGACGACACCCAAACCGGGACTGGTGGACCAAAGGGATAACGGGGCACACCGGGACATGGATGTCCATACATTTGAGGTAAGTGCCAGAGCACTGGAACCGTATTTCGGGCAGATGGCCTGGAAGGGATTTGTTTGGAGACAGTCCCCGGAATCCCTGTTCCTGAGAATTCGCAGTATAGGGATTCAGGCAGAGCGGGAGATGTTCCGCCGAACCAATGGGGTTAATACCCACAAAGGTGCCGTATTCACTATGGGAATTCTGGCTGCTTCTGCCGGACAGATCTATGGCAGAGAAGGAAAGGCAAATCCGGATGAAGTATTTGATTATGCCCGGAATATGTGTGAAACGGTACTGGAAGCGGAAATACAGGAGATGCTTCATAAAAGTCCGATGACGCACGGTGAATGGCTCCTTTGCACTTCCGGAGAAAAAGGTATCCGGGGAGAAGCCCAGAAGGGATTTCCGGTGATCCGGGAGGTTGCTTTTCCTGTCCTGAAGAAATGTCTGGAAGAAGGAATTGAAGAAGAAAAAGCGTATTTACAGACGCTTCTGGCGGTCATAGAAACCTTAACAGATACCAATGTATTGAGCAGAAGCTCTGCGGAAGGACTTCGATGGATGCAGCAGCGTGCTTCCGGGATTTTGAAAGCAGGAGGCGCACTCACGAAAGAGGGGTTCCGGGAAATTGAAGTGTGGAATCAGGAATGCATCCGGAAAAATATCAGTCCCGGAGGAGCCGCAGATATGCTGGCAGCAGCGATTTTTCTTTTGTCTTTGCAGCATCTGCCGGAAAGGAAGGAAATCTGATGAAAAAGAAATTCAGGCTGCCAAGAGTAGGCCAGCGGATTGTAAAGTCATCCTTTGCAGTGGCGCTTTGCTTCGTGGTCTATTTTCTCAGGGGAAAGAAAGGAATACCATTTTATTCAGCATTGGCAGTGCTTCAATGTATCCAGCCCTATACGGTGAGTACGATAGAGACGGCCAGAAAGCGGGTAACCGGTACATTGGTAGGGGCTTTCTGGGGACTGATACTGATTCTTATTGAAGTATATCTCTGGGGAGAATATAACGGTACATTCGCGGGGTATATGCTGATCGCATTATTTACGGGGATAGTGCTTTATTCCACTGTTTTAATGAATTGCAAGAATGCTGCTTACTTTTCCTGTGTGGTATTTTTAAGCATTACTGTGATTCATCTGGGTGATGAATCTCCGGTGCTTTTTGTCTGTAATCGAGTGTTGGATACTCTGATAGGAGTTGCACTTGCATTTGTCGTAAATGCCGCACATCTTCCGAGAAGAAAGCAGCAGGATATTCTGTTCGTTTCCGGTATTGATGATACCATTGCACCGGGAAGTGCGCCTTTATCACCGTATAGTAAGGTGGAGTTGAACCGGATGATTGACAGCGGAGCGAGATTTACTGTTTCTACAAACCGGACTCCGGCGACGGTCAGGGAATCTCTGGACGGTGTCAGGCTGCAATTGCCTATTATTGCCATGAATGGGGCAGTTTTATATGATATGAAAGAAAATTCCTATCTCATGAAATATCAGATGTCACCATCCCAGTCACGATGGATTCTGGAGTTTCTGAAAGCAGAACAGATGGAATGCTTTATCAACACTGTGGTGGATGATATGCTGGTGATTTATTATAACCGGCTGAGTAATGAGGCTGAAAAAGGAATTTATCAAAGACATCGGACGTCGCCCTACAGAAATTATGTACAGAAGAGGGAACCGACCTACGAAAATGTGGTATATCTTTTGGTAATTGACAGGAAAGAACGAATGCAGGCACTTTATGAAACACTTTTGAAGAAGGAAGAGACGAAAGAGTACCGGATTGTATATGAAGATTCCTTCCATTATCCGGGATATGCCTATATGAAACTGTATCACAGAGAAGCAACCAGAGAGCATATGCTGGAAAATCTGAAGGCTTTTCTGAAAGCAGACCGGACAATTACCTTTGGAAGTATCGAAGGAAAATACGATGTATATATCAAAAATGCAGATAAAGATGTGATGGTGAGAAAACTCAGGCAACTGTATGAGCCTATCGGAATCAGATAATCATCGGACAGTTACGAACATTTGTACATATAGTCTCCTAAAAGGAAAAGGATCGCTGTGCCATGCAGTGGATCCTTTTTCGCGTACAGAAGATGTTATGATTCGCTTAACAGCTGCTGAATTTTCTGCTGCATTTCTTCAATAGAGTGCGCTCTTGAGCGGGCACATTCCTGTGCCTGCCTGCCGCAGATCAGACATTTGCGAAAAACAGGGCGGGAGAGCTTCTGTCCGTTTACATTCAGCACATCCATATCAAAAAGCCGTCCGAAAGGGTGGCTTTCTTCAATATCAGTTGTCAGTGATTTTATGGAGGCTGCAGATGCCTGAACTGTCATGATGCACTCATCCCCTGTTTTTTCGTGTAGAAGAAGCTGTTCCAGTACAGGAATCTGTTGTGTCTGAAGTCTATCCAGAAGGCAGGAAAGTCCTTTATCAAATGCCTGACGTATCTGTGTATTGGTTTTTATCGGCCCGGGGATATTCATGCAGAAAGATATCACAGGGCTGTGCCATTGCTGTAGAAGCCGGTTCTGAAGTGCTGCCCGGGTTTCCCGGCACTGCATCATATCGGTAATGGTAACTTCCATGCCATCCATAAGTTACTGCTCCTTTTTAGTAATGAATTACATTATCGGCTGCTTTGATGTTCGCTATGACGGGTGCGGCATCCGGACTCTGAATCCAGGAAAGGGTAGAGGCGGGCACCAATTGAGAAAGCGCAGCCATATCATTTTCCCTGACAGCCTGCCGGACGGCAGAAGCGCTGACCGGTACTTCATTTCGGCAAAAGCGGGGAACAATGACGGTCTCAATGTCGTGAAGCGAAAGCTCCTGCTGCATGATCCGGTTATAGAGACCGGTTACCTGACTGAACGGTTCTTCACCGACATATCGTTTCTGAATGGACAACGTCTCCGCAATCCTGGAAAAAACTGTCAGATCAAGACGCGCCTGGCTCTCCAGAACGGCAGTTTCATCCTTCTGGAAATAGCCGGGGAATGTTGCCTGGCTGATCATATAAGAAGCTGTGTCATGAAGAATAACATTTTTCAGATGCGCGATTCCGTCTTGTGCCAGTCTGCGCCGGATGGAGGCTGGAAACAGGCTTTGATCTTCGCTGACCAGAAACAGATGAACCAGATCATTTTCGGCAGCGGCTTTTTCCACCAGATACTGGTGTCCCAAAGTGAAAGGATTGGCATTCATGACGATGGCTGCCACTTTCTGATCACCGGTGGAAGGAGAAGATTTCTGCAGGGAAACAAGATAATCAGAAAATCCACGTGGTTTATTCTCCATGAAGACAATCTGATCCGGAATCCGGACAATCTCGTGGAAGCCAAGACTGCTGAAAAAAGCGGCAGAGCTGCATTTGGTGTATAAAAACAGGTGGGTGTTTCCGCGAGTGTACTGCATGCCGATCAGATGGGATACGATTTCATTCATCAAGCCTTCACCTTGATGGGTATGGCTGACGGCCATGCAGCGTAAGGTAGAACCAAAACAGCTGCCTGTTGCAATGACCCGCATGTCATCGTCGTACATGACGCAGGTATAATCCAGATGGGAATCCCTGCGGATTTCCTCTGCATGAAGAAGAAGTTCGATCTGCTCCCAGGTATATCGGTCTGTTTTGGAAACGGTGGAAATGGAATAATCACTCATGGCATTCTGACCAGAACTCTTTCATCCGATCCAGACGGGAAGTCATACCGACCATCATCATATCCAGTACAGTAAGGGCTGTCATGCACTCGACGACGACCACCGCTCTCGGTACGATAATCGGGTCATGGCGGCCTTTGATGGAGACAGTGATCTCCTCACCGGATTTAGTGACGGTATGCTGCTCCAGACTGATAGAAGGGGTTGGCTTGAAAGCTGCCCGGAAGAGGATGTCGCTTCCGTCGCTGATGCCGCCTAAAGTGCCTCCGGAATGATTGGAGAGCTTCTTTACATGGCCATCTTCCATGCCGAAGGGGTCATTATTCTCACTTCCGTGCATTTTTGCTACATCAAATCCGTCTCCCAGTTCAAAACCCTTAACTGCTCCGATGGAGAAAATAGATTTCGCCAGGTTGGCGCTTAATTTATCAAAACAGGGTTCCCCGATACCAGTGGGAACACCTTTGATGACGCACTCTACCACGCCGCCGCAGGAATCTCCTTTGGCACGGCAGACGTCGAGATGAGCCATAGCCAGCTCGGCTGCCAGAGGATCCGGCATGTTGACTGCATTTTGTTCCATCTGGTTAAGATCGAAGCGGTGATAATCGATCTCCACCGGCCCGATAGATTTGGTGTAAGCGGTAATGGTGATGCCCATTTCCTGCAGAATCTTTGCAGCAACCGCGCCTGCCGCCACACGTCCGATGGTCTCACGTCCGGAAGAACGCCCACCGCCGGTGTAATCCCGGAATCCGTATTTGCAGTCGAAGGTATAATCTGCATGTCCCGGACGATAGTAGGAGGCGATCTCACTGTAGTCTTTGGAACGCTGGGAGGTGTTCCGTACCATCAGGGAGATGGGAGTGCCGGTAGTGCGTCCTTCAAATACCCCGGATAAAATTTCAACGGTATCATCCTCTTTTCGAGGGGTGGTAAAGCGGGACTGACCCGGCTTTCTTCTATTTAAATAAATCTGGATATCCTGCTCTGTCAGGGGAAGACCTGCCGGACAGCCGTCGATGACAACACCGACACCCTT
>CAVFMZ010000044.1:0-20744 GCA_963623675.1 Firmicutes bacterium CAG:176
CTGTAAAAGAGCTTTTTGGAAAATCAGAAGGTGCCTGGGTAAATCCGCCTTTTTACTGTGATTATGGCTCACATATTGAGGTGGGGAAGAATTTTTTTGCAAATTATAACTGCACGATCATAGATGTGGCAAAGGTAAAAATCGGTGATAACTGTCAGATGGCACCAAATGTAGCTATTTACACAGCGGGACATCCGATTTATCCGGATACGCGAAATTCAGCTTTTGAATATGGAAAAGAGGTTACCATCGGGGATAATGTATGGCTGGGAGGAAATACAGTAGTGTGCCCAGGGGTACATATTGGAAATAATGTGGTAATTGGCGCTGGAAGTGTTGTCACGAAAGATATTCCGGACTGGTCGATTGCAGCAGGGAATCCGTGTCGGGTGATCAGAAAAATAACAGATAATGACAAAAGAAAACTGTTCCACAATGAAGAGATTGATGATGTAGCATGGAATATGATATACAGGAATTAAAGACACTGGGATTCAAAAAGTTTTGTACTTTTGATAAAATGAAACCGATTTATTATCAGTTATAATGAGAGTACAGACATAGACTTGGATTGGTCACTCAGGGAAACGCTGATTTAATCAGCATTTCCTTAGATAGTCCAAGAAAATGTCCGCACCCTCCTGTCTGATACTCCGAGGCTCTTTCCGGGTGCCTTCAGCAACAATTAAAATTTGCTCCCCAGACTTTTTTTATTCTGATACATCAGTTTATCTGCCTGACAGATTGCCTCCGTAAGCGGATGTACATCACATACTCCACCAATACTGACAGATAAATGCAATTCTGGATATTCCGGAATCACGATATCTGCTACCGCTTCTTGAATTTTTCTATTTTTTTCTGCAAGCTTTTCTCCTTGTAGTTTCGGGAAAAGCAGCAGAAATTCATCCCCGCCATAACGGATCAAAATATCTGTACTTCGGATGCAGGACTGAATGGCCGATACAATATCTTTCAATACCGTGTCCCCGGCAGTGTGTCCATATGTATCATTGACCTTTTTAAACTGATCCACATCCAGGATTTCTACACATTCCATTCCTTCCAAATGGGGGCGATAAGATTCAAAGTAGCGTCTGGAATAGGCACCAGTCACAGGATCAGTAAAAAGTTCCTTTGCTTCCTCACTATACTTATTTATTAAGAATCTGGTTCCGTTCGAATCAATCCAACGCCCTTCATTCATTTTGGACAACATTTCAAGTACACACGGTGTCCCATTGATGCAGAGGTACCTTGCAGCCACATAATACATATCTGTTTTGGTAAATTCCAGCTTATTTAAACTTGTCTTCTCTGACAGGGCACGCGTCGAAATACAATTCGCACAATCTTCCCCGTTTTCCCAAAAAGCCGCACAATGTTGATCCGTCCGTCTTAAAACACCTTTATCATCAATCTCCAACACCGTACTGGTGGTTGGATCTACCAGACGGACAATATCAAAAATATATTCTAACTGTCCTAATGCCGCATGTAATTTTTCGCCATTTAAAGTTTCGGCTTCCTGCAGTCCATCCAAAACCGGAAGCTCTGTTAATATCTTTTTTGGCTCCATCAGTTGTCCGACTGCTCCCACATAATGTTCCGGCACATTCTCCGACCACAGTGTGTGTGCACGCAGATCATACCAGTGGTATTCTGCCCCCTGTGGTACCATAACACTCATAGCGAATTCTCTGTTTTCTGGTGTTGTAGCCTCCAGTGCTTCTTTCAACCGGTGTGAGTCATTCTGACTAAGCTGTCCAAAAGAAGTCGTGTCTGCAACATTTATAGTGGAATAACGGTATTTTGGTGGTTCATTCCAGTTTACTATACTGGCCAATCCTGAATTTGCATCATATGAAAACTGGATTCCTCCACTTATCGAAGCAAAAAAATCCAATTTCTCCTGCATAGAATCCCGTAGCCGCTGTACCCGTCCGGTATACGGTATATCTGTTTTCTGCATAATTTCTACTGACAGTCGTTCTGCTTCATACCGGTAAGCATCTTCACTCACATCATATAGTGACACCGCCCTGAGTCGTGGTGCAATCTCACGGAAACATTCCAGGAGAAACGGATTAAAAGAACCGCACTCACCGTCCATAATCATATTCATTGCCGTCTCATGATCATAAGCTTCCTTGTAACACCGCTTACTGGTCAGTGCATCATATACATCTGCGATTGCAACAACCTGTGCAGCAATCGGAATCTGTTCTCCCTGCAGGCCATCCGGATAACCATGTCCATCCCATCGTTCGTGATGCCACAGACAGATTTCCCTGGCAATGCGCAATAATGGTTTTTCCTGGTTCACGGATATCTGTCTGATAATGTCTGCTCCTATTGCCGCATGGCTTTTCATGATATCAAATTCTTCCGATGTGAGTCTTCCCGGTTTATTAAGAATTGATTCCGGAATGCTGATTTTCCCAATATCATGTAGTACCGATGCCATCGTAATTGTAGCAATGTCCGCTTCAGTCAGCTGGTATTCGTCTGTTTTCTGCACAATCTGTCTCAGTAAAAGTTCTGTAATTATACGAATATGAAGAATATGTTCTCCGCTTTCACTGTTTCTGAATTCTACAACACGACTTAAAATACTGATCATCAGATTGTTATTTTCTTCCTTTTCATAAATCTGCTCGGAAACCATTTGCTTCAGGTATCTCTGGTTTCTATACAGATTCAGTATATTCTGTACACGCCTGCATACAATAAATGTTTCAAATGGTCTGCGAATGTAATCCTGTACGCCATATGCATAAGCCCGTTCAATTATATCGTTTCCTTCTTCTGAAGATATCATAATTACAGGGATTTCATTGATCCACCGCAGCTTGTTCATCCGTTCCAGCACCTGAAATCCATCCATCTGCGGCATGTTGATATCCAGAAGGATTAAATCTATCATCAAATCCTGACCCAGAATATGAAGTGCCTCACGGCCATTTTCTGCCTGCACATATTCGTAATCATTTCCAAGTATAGAAATTAAAAGTTCACGGTTTATTTCAGCATCATCCACAATCATTATCTTTGGTTTTGCATCCATACCTTGGCACTCTCCTCCCAGTGTATTCCGGCTGTCCGGTAATGACACTTACATTTTCTTCCTACAACAGCTTCAGCAGTTCTTCTTCCGGAAGTGGTCTGGAAAAATAATAGCCCTGAATCATATCGACACCCCAACTGCTGATCAGCTTCATCTCTTCTTCTGTTTCCACACCTTCCGAAACGATATTATAATTCATACCGCTGAAAGTTCCCACTATACTCTGATAGAACCTTGCCCGTTTTTTGTCACTGCATATATCAAACAGAAGTGACCTGTCCAGCTTGATTGCTGAAAACGGAAGCCGCATAACCGTATTCAGATTTGCGTATCCGGAGCCAAAATCATCCAGACAAAGGCGGATACCCTCCGCTGAGAATTCTTCTACAACTTTTTTCAGGCTGGCGTTATATTCTGTTGCAACTGTTTCGGTAATCTCGAATTGTATCCAATGATGAGGAATTCCAAACTCATCCATCATACGGATAAAATGACTGCTGCAGTCATTTCTCATCAGATCAAGTGAAGACAAATTTACTTTCACATTGAGTAACTGGTTCATCAGAACGCTGTTTTTTTGTAAGAATCTGCAGATACGCCGGAACTGCAAATCTGTAATCTGTTCAATCATATGGTTTTTCTCAGCAATCTGAATAAACACATCCGGTGCAATCCATCCAAGTTCCGTATGATACAGACGGCTTAGAGCCTCCAATGTGATAAACCTTTTTTCCCGTGTAGAATATACCGGCTGATAATAGACTTCAAAAAGATCTTCCTTAACCGCTGTGTGTAAAAACTGTTCTACACGCTTATTATATAAAAATCCGTTCATGGTCTGGTAATCATCCTGTACGACTTCTGTCAGACCATTTTGTATGGATAAGGACTCCAAATACTCCGTATATTCCAGAATAAGCCCACCATCACCCAATTTTTCTGCATTGATAATCCCACTTATGATCACAGGAATCATCATATTTCTGTGTTCCTCATCCAGTTCCATCTCCGCATTAAATATTTGTGTCAGCTGTGTTATATAATCTTCATATTCCTTTAGTGAAGTAGTCAGCACCAGGAAACGCTTACCGGTAATGCGAAATACTTTTTCTCCACATAACTCTCCAAGTTCTTTTGCAGTCATCTGTAAAAAAAGATCGCCCCCCTGGTTTCCCGCTACCTTATTGATATGTTTTAGCTGGTAGAGATAAACAGTAATGATATGAAATGATTTTCCGCTCAAAATCAACTCGTTACTTCTTCTGTTGAAATAAAGATGATTATATAATCCGGTAAGACTGTCTATATTCGCATTTGGATTATTGATTGTAATAAATAATGCCAATATTCCAAGACTCAGACCAAATCCAGTCGTAAGAAGCGGATGCCATAAAATCTGAATGACTATCCCGATACCAGATATCACAAGAATCTCCAACAGCACTTTTATCTTACGCAATCCAAGTTTTTTTCTCCAGATCACCACAAGAATCAATGCGGCCAGCAGATGACCGATTGCACTGTAATACATCAACATGTACCATGGTCCCTTGATGTATCCCTGCGATATATCAAAATAAAACAATTTTTCGGTAAATGGGTTTGTCAATATGATGCAGACCAGACCAGATACCGGTATCCCGGATAACATGATTCTCTTTTTCGAAATCATCCGTTTTTCATGCAATGTCTGAATATAACAGATTAAAACAAAGGGAAATACTGCCTGAAACAGATAGAAAATCGTTGTTGAAATCATCGCTGCCATTCCAAAACGACTGTTTTGGGCAGAACTATAATAGTTACTGAAAAATTCAGCAGCCACATCCAGACTTCCCAGGATAACAAAAAGAAGAAACATCCTGTTATTGATATCCTCTGCTTTTTTCTGTCCTAAAAAATACCATAGAATTAACAACAATATGACCATTGCTGCAATCAGAAAATCTGTATTATAAATCATGCTTATCCTCCACTGTTTTTTCTGTATTTGCATGCAGCATCCTGTCAGCCAGCATCTTCCAGTCACTGATAGAATATATTTCTCCATTTTCCTGTTTCAAATAACTGTACCCAAAATTCAGTCGGACATGATATCTGTTGCCAGCTTCCATTTTCATTTCATCTTTTATACATGCCATCCAGTCTTCCGGCATCAGCAATGGATTCTCCACAACAATTGCGAATTCATTGCCGTCAATCCGGAAACATTCCGCATTCTGTCTTAAAATATTTCCTGCCATCCGTATACTCCATGCCACTTGGCTAACAGCTTCATCTCCCGTGTGCAAGCCATACCTGTCATTGATTTTCTTTAATCCTCTGATATCAACAAACAAGAGCAACACATTTTCAGGCAAAACAGCCTTTTTCCCTATCGTTTCCAGATACTGTTCAAATGCCTTTCTGTTCTTCAATCCTGTCATACGATCTTTCACAGACATTTTTTCATAAACAGCCTGTTCCAGCCGAAACTGGGTGTCCTCCGATATTTTTCTGAGCAATCCGGCAAACAGAATCATAATATATAACAGGATACCAAACTGAAAAACTGCATCGTACCAATAAATAGAGAACAGCCAGTATAATACAAGTGCACCTACACCGCAAAATCCCAGCACACTAAATGCATTCAGACAAAAACTCAATTCCATTGTTTTTTTCTGTTTGTATTCTCTCCACAGGAGAATAATCATGGATACAACACCTGTAAATAATACAATATGTGTAACAAACAGCATCTTTGTATACGGAATCTCAAGCCACACATATAAGATTCCCTGTAAGATTGCATTTCCGTAGAAGAAAAAGATCCACATTTGCGGAATCCATTGCACTCTGTCACTGACTGTATTTTTTACGAAGTGAAGCATTGGGACTGACATCAGCATAAATGCATAAAAAGAAACAACACTTCCAACTGCATTCTGATTTCCATAAATCTGATAAATTCCAGAATCCAGTATACACCACAAACTACATAAAATCAAAAAAACTGCCACATCAAGAAAACGTTTTTCTGTAATCTGCCCGTGTTTTGTATACCAGAATATAAGGACGGATAGAAGACCGATGCCCAGCATTCCCACTATCATCAGAATCGTAAAGGACGAATCCTTCATATGCTTCACAAAAATATCGTGGTAACTTCCCAAAAACGGAGCATTCAGATGTAACTGGCTGTTTGCACCACTTTCAAAGATCAGGCATATTGTTTCTTCACCGGTATCATCCGGAAGACAGATATCCGCCCAAATCTTTCCTTTCATCTGCATATTTTTTTGAAACTTATTATCCTGATACTGATAAAGAAGCTTGTCTCCCATAAACACTTCCAGACCATTTTGTACTCCGCTGATTGATAGCACCTTCCCAACATCTTTTTCTGTCAGTGCATTGTTATAAAGAACTATCCTGCCCTCTGTATCAGCCGTAACAGAACCAGGCAGGGAAAGACTGATCTGTTCCCCATCCTTCATCTGAAACCATCCGCTGTTCAAAGAACAGTATGTTTCCTGTGTATCATCTGGCTGCTGATAAAACACTTTTATCATTAAACCAACAATCATTGTTACAATGAGCGCACAAAAAATTTCTGCTTTTTTCCATTTCACTGTCAGTGTATTTTCCTCTTTCTTCACTCCATTTAACTCCTGTATCAGATTTCTGTTTTCAGCTGTTCCTGCACATCCAGCAAGCACTCCAGCAAAATTGGATTGAACGCACCATATTCTCCATCCAGTATCTTTTGTACTGCATCTTCATGATTACATGCACTTTTGTAGACATGTGCGCAGATCAGTGTATCATATACATCTGCCAATGCAACCACCTGCGCTGAAATCGGTGTTTCATCCCCCTTTAAACCATCTGGATAGCCTTTCCCATCCCATCGTTCATGGTGCCATCTGCAGATTTCATATGCAATTTGAATCAGTCTTTCTGTTTTATATTCTGCCATATTCTCCAACATAGCTGAACCAATCACCGTATGCTGCTTTACGATTTCATATTCCTGCTCTGTCAGTTTGGTTTTTTTTCTTAAAATTTTTGCATCAATTCCAATTTTTCCAATATCATGAAGTACAGAAGCTGCAACTATCATTTCCTGTTCACTTCTGCTCAATGTGTATTTATTTGTTTTTCTTACAAGCTGTCCAATCAAAAGATCTGTGATTAAATTCATATGTATGGCATGAATGCCATTCTCAATATCTCTGAATTCCACAATCTGACTCAATATTCCAATTGTCAGACGTTCATTCTTTTCCTTCTCTCTGACATGATCCGTCAGAATACGGAGAATATGACGCTGTTTTGCATAAAGATGTATGGTATTATTGATTCTCTGATACACGACCTCTGCCTCAAACGGCGGACTGATATAATCAGAAGCCCCCAATTCAAATGCTTTCCTGACATAAGATTCACTTTGAGCCTCGGAAATGATGAGAACCGGGATTTCTTTGATTCTATGACTTTCTTTCATTTTCTTTAATATATCTATACCATTCGATTCCTCTTCTGAAAGATCCAGAAGTACCATGGAAAGCTGCTTTCTGTATTGCTCCAGCATTTCCAGACACTCCTTTTCGTTCATAGCCTCCAGAATACAATAGCCATCCTCTAATATATCTCTTAACATTTTCTGATGTTTTTTTGAGATAAGTGCCATCAGAATCATCTGTTTTTTACACATTTTTTCTTCAGACACTTCCCCGTTACTTACATCCTCTTCCGTAACAACCTGATTCTTCCCTGATTTTGCAAGATACATCAGTTTGTCAGCTCTGTCTATGACTGTTTCTATCTGCTCATCCTGAGCAACAGCTCCTCCAATACTGGCCGAAATATACATTTCCCCATATTCCGGAACGACAGCCTCATAAATTTTCTGCTGTATCTGAATCAATTTCTTCTTAAAAAATTCTTTACGCATATCCGGCATAACCAAAAGGAATTCATCGCCACCATACCGAATCAAAAAATCATTTTTTCGGATGTTCTCTTTAATCGTCAATGCGGTTGTCTGTAACACCAGATCTCCAGCATGATGACCATATGTATCATTATATGCTTTAAAGTCGTCCAAATCTATCATTGCGATTCCCACCGCTTTGCATGTTGCCGGTAATTGTTCCCGCAGGAAACGACGGTTATAAGCGCCGGTCAGGAAATCACAATAAACCTCTTCATTGTAATCTTCCTGCTGCATTGTTATCTTGTCTGTATTTTTCATCCTTATCATCCCTTCACAATTTGAATGTGTTCAATCTGCAAGCATTTTAAAACCTGTAAAGTATTCTTCTCCACAGTTTATTTCTATGTCTTTCCATCGCACACAAACACATACTTACTGCTACAAGGCAAGGCAAGGCAAGGCAAGGCAAGGCAAGGCAAGGCAAGGCAAGGCAAGGCAAGGCAAGGCAAGGCAAGGCAATTTTCTGCGCTTTTCCTGTCTTTGTCAATCCTTTTTTTATGTTTTTCATTATCACCACCGCCTTTCCATACCTGTTGAGTCATCCTTATTTTCTTCCGAACGCATAATATAACAAAAAGCCACCTGTATTCTTTACAGGTGACTGATTAATAAAAATAATGACATTTATATCTCCCATCATATATCCGTATCTTTTTCGTAACCGGCTGACATAGCTTACCGCCTTAGTCCCTTGGCTTTGCGCCACTGTTTTTCAACAGGTTTGCCCCTATAAATGATGAAATAAGTATAGCATATATTCCATATATCGGCAACTAATCCTCTTCACATTTCACACTATTACTCTTCAACTGCATTACACACACTGACATTCCGGCAAATCGTTTGAATAACAAGTTTTATATCCAGAGGTTTAGCAAGGTGCTCATTCATCTCCGTTTTCTTAGTTGCTATCCTGTCTTCCGTAAAGGCGTTGGCCGTCATCGCTATAATTGGAACCTTTACCGCATCTGGCCGATTTATTTCACAGATAATTCCAGCTGCCTCATATCCGTTCATAACAGGCATCATGATATCCATAAGAATCATTTTACTGAGTCTTATCCCTTCCGTCAAAGATTGTATCAAGAACATTCGCAATCGCCTCTATGCTGATTGGCTTGATAATATGCCCATTCATTCCTGATTCATAAGCTTTTTGCTTATCTTCTTCAAAAGCATTTGCTGTCATTGCTATAATTGGTATGTTCGCCTTTTTGTTATCCGGCAGGGTTCTGATTTCCTTTGTAGCTGTATAACCATCCATCTTCGGCATCTGGACATCCATCAAAATAAGATCATACTTATCAGGTGGAGCACCATTGATTGCCGCAACAGCGATATCACCATCATTTACACTGTCAACTGTCATCCCTGTTTCTTCCAGAATAGCAATGGCAATCTCCCGGTTCAGTTCATTATCCTCAACCAGAAGAATATGCTTATCACTATAATCATACTGTTTCTTTCTTTTTTCCTGAGAAACACTCTCATCTGTCACAGGCTGTGTCAGGACTTCCCTGAGTTCTGACATAAAAATTGGTTTTGAAACGAATGCTGTAACGCCAGCTTCCCTCGCTTCACATTCAAAATCTGCCCAGTCATACGCTGTCAGCACGATAATCGGAACATCTCCGCCGATAACCTTGCGGATTCTGCGTACAGTCTCAATGCCATTCATATCAGGCATCAGGTAGTCTATGATATAAACTTTGTACTCATCTCCCACCTCTGCCGCATCCTGTGCACGGACAACAGCCTCTCTGCCAGATGTCGTCCATTCCGGGCGCATCTGAATATCCCGGAGCATCTTGCTGACACTTCTGCAGGTATCAAGATCATCGTCAACAACCAGAGCTTTCGCTCCAAGTAATTCAGGAATCGGTTCATTTTTAACATACTCCTCCGCATGACGCAGATCAAGTGTCACTGTAAACAGCGAACCTTTGCCCTCCTCACTCTCAACAGTTATGTTTCCTCCCATCATATCAACAATGTTTTTCGTAATAGCCATACCAAGACCGGTGCCCTGGATACCGCTGACAGTTGAACTGTATTCTCTGGAGAATGTATCGAATATATGTTCGATAAACTCCTGCGACATACCGATACCGGTATCTTTCACGGAAAATTCATAGGTTGTGTATTGCTTCATGGCGCATGGCTTTTCCCGAAGCCATATAATGATATCTCCGCCTGGTTGGGTAAACTTGACTGCATTACCCACGATATTAATCAGTATCTGATTCAACCGCAGCTTATCTGTTATGACATCTTCATGCACAATATCCTGCGTATCAATATAGAGATTCAGGTTCTTAGAATTGATCAGACCCTGTATCATCGTTCTGAGATCATGCAAAAGCTCCGGAAGATGTGTCGGTTTTTCGTCAAGCTTAACCACGCCGCTCTCGATACGGCTCATCCTTAAAATGTCTGAAGATGCATAAACTCTCACTTCATGCTAATTTTTCTTCATTTCCTTTTTCTTTTCCAGATTATGTACTACGACACAGCAGGCAGAACACTCCGATCGGGGACAGTCTTAAAATCAGTTCCATACATTTCATGAAAATATCATTCAGATCCTGGAATCCCTGAATGACACGGCTGTTCTTCTCCTCACCTACCAGAATGATTGCAAATCCAAGCAGAATCGCCATGACAATGACCTGAAGCATAATGGCATTTACCGTGTCCATAAAGGAAATCGGCTCGGAAGCCTCATATACCAGATCGGTCGTTGCAACAACCAATTTTATAGTTACAGTTCACAGGTAAGCATATGCGTGAAAATGACAGGCTGTGAACTGTAACATTTTAAACTTCGAACTTATATCCCATGCCCCAGATGGTCTTGATCATCTCACCTTTTTCGCTCAACTTGCTTCTTAACTTCTTCACATGGGTATCGATGGTTCTGGCGTCTCCGAAATAATCATAATTCCATACGTTATTAAGGATCTTCTCCCTGGAAAGGGCAATGCCCTGATTTTCCATGAAATAGGTCAGCAGTTCAAATTCCTTATAACTGAGCTCAATCTCCTGTCCATCGATCTTCACCTGATGTGCCGCCTTATTAAGCTCAATGCCGCCTGCTGAGATCACATCATCGTTGGTCAGAAGGTTTGATCTTCTCAAAATGGCCTCAACTCTCGCCACCAGAATCTTCGGACTGAACGGTTTGGTGATATATTCATCCACGCCCAGATCAAATCCCTGAAGCTCGTCCCGCTCGTCTCCTTTGGCCGTCAGCATAATAATCGGTACCCTGGAGTAATTCCGGATTTCCCGGCAGACCTGCCAGCCATCCATCTTCGGCATCATCACATCCAGAATAATCAGCGCAATGTCCTTCTCCTTAAAGAAAATATCGACAGCCTCTTCGCCGTCTCCTGCTTCCAGCACATCAAAGTTCTGCTTTACCAGAAAATCACGAACCAGCTTCCGCATACGGCTCTCATCATCTACAACTAAAATTTTCAGCTTTTCCATACTGCAAGCCTCCATCTATTTTTCTCATGATTACATAGTATAGCAAATGAATATGACAATTCTGTGAAGATTTTCGAATTATGAAAAAAGACAGGTCAAAGACCTGTCTTCCATGGACCTGAGGGGAATCGAACCCCTGTCCGAAAGCCCATCCATCGCGGTATCTCCCATCACAGCCGCTTATTTGACATTCCCTCCACTGTACGCCAACCGGCAGGCTTACAGCTTCAGTAGCTTCATGATACGCCCACACGCGCAAAGCTTAACGTGTGTCGTTTCCCACATAGTCGATGCCTGGGTCACAAAGTGTGGGTGCTCTGAGTCAGACAGCTGCCATTAGGCAGCGATTGCTAAATTATCTTCAGCGTTTATATTTATTTTTGCACCTTACGCGGTACCTTCGGATGGCTGCCACAACTTCAAAACCCCCGTCGAAACCTTTACAAGCCCGATTACTGCATGTAAAGCTGGTGGCTGAAATTTAGCGTATCTATATCTTAGCCTCTGAGTTTCCATTTGTCAAGATTTAAAATCCTTCCAGTTTCCGCTGTTTCCGTAATTTGTAACGGCGTTCTCCGCCTTCCCACTCCATCTTCTGCTCCGGTGTCTCACAGATCAGGCCCGGTACTTCCACGCCTTTTCCATTTTCATCAATGGCCACTTCCACCAGATAAGCCGTATTGACCAGCCGGCGCTCTCCATTCAGAGCTTCTGCATAAGTATCCACCCGCACTTCGATGGAAGTCCTGCCTGTATGGGTTACTCTTCCTATTAATACCGCCGTATCATTCAGATAGACCGGCGTCTTAAAATTCAGCTGATCCACGCAGGCCGTGGTAATCTCACACTCTGCATGGCGTTTTCCCACAATACCGCCCAGCTCATCGATCCACATCATCAGCTGTCCGCCAAACAGTCTTCCATAGCCGTTAATATGGCGGTGCATCACCAGATAAGACTGCTCCGTCTTACTGTCTTCTACCCGTTTCATCTTTTTCATAACACTTTTCTCCCCCTATACTTCATTTTTATCATCCAGCTCAAACCAGAATTCTACGCCATTGTCATAATTGTTGGCTCCATAGCGCTGATGCATCGATTCCATAATCGCTTTTACAATGGACAGTCCTACGCCGCTGCCGCCGTATTCTCTGGTTCTCGCCTTGTCCACTTTATAAAATTTATCCCAGATACGTCCCATATCTTCCTCCGGAATGGGTTTGCCGGTATTAAAGACGCCGACGCGCACATGATCCGGTTCTTTCTGGATTGTGATCTTAATGACCTTTTCCCCTTCCACATGGTTCAGGGCATTGCTGATATAGTTGGTCAGCACCTGTTCCATCTTAAATTCATTGGCCCAGGCATAGACCGGCTCCCTCTGGTCAAATACCAGACGGACCTCCTTCTGCTCAAACAGAATCTTCATGGACTGCAGCATATTGTGAAGCATGGCTGTCAGGTCAAACCGCTCCATGGTCACTACTTCATTTCCAAACTCCAGTTCATTGAGAGTCAGCAGATTTTTCACCAGCTTGTTCATCTTGGACGCTTCATCCATAATGACCTCGCAGTAAAAATCCCGGCTCTCCGCATCATCATTAATACATTCTTTCAGGCCTTCCGCATAGCCCTGCACCAGTGCAATGGGTGTCTTCAGTTCATGGGACACATTAGAAAGAAATTCCTTCCGCATCTGGTCTCTTTTTTCCTTCTGCTCAATATCACGCTGCAGCTCGTTATTGGCTGTCTTCAGTTCGGAAATGGTCTTTTCCAGCGTCTCCGACAGCTGATTCATATGATTGCCGAGAAATACAATCTCCTCATCCTTGCCGCCGGAAAACTTCACATTGAAATCCAGATCCGTCATCCGCTCTGACAGCTTTGCCAGTTCCAGAATCGGCTCGGAAATTCTTCTGGACAAGATCTGAATGGCAACTGCTCCGATCAGCAGAACCAGAAGACCTACCTCCAGCAGAAACTTGTTGGCCAGTGTCACACTTTCCCGCAAGGGTTCCACTGCGGTTCGGATCACAAACAGCTCGCCCTGATCCAGGGTTCCCATAATTTTCAGATACCCTCCGCCTCCGGCTCCACCGCCGCTTAAGCTCATGGTGTAATTATCCGTCTGTTCCCAGACCGTTTTCTTATCCGGTTCCGCACCTAATACGTACTCATACAATTCTCTCTGAAGTTCTGCAGAATCATGCACGGTTGTCAGCTTGGCATGTCCGTCACTGCCCATGACAAACAGACTGACATTATCCACCTCACAAATGGTATTCAGCTTTGTTATGAACTCATCCCCGCTCATAGCATCCTCTGCGGAGGCCTCGTTCAGGTACTGATATGTTTCCTTTAACGCCTCCATCTTATTCTCAATATAATATCGCTCCAGGAAAAACATATTCGCCAGCATGCAGGCCGCCAGCGCCACAATCAGCACCAACGAAAAAATCACCGTCATCCGGACTCTGATGGAATGAATATGTCCCGGTCTTTTTTTCTTCTCCGGCATGGTTATCCTCTCCTGTTCTCTTATCGGATCATTAGAAAAGGCGGAGCTCTTCAGGCGCTCCGCCTTTTTACTCTGACGTTATTTTACCACAACATCAGAAAACTTCCATCCTTTTCACAGGAAATTCATTGTTTTATGAAGAACAGAACTCGTGATTATGAAGCAGTTCATGCTCTTTGCCTTTCAGTAAGCCTTCATAGAGGGACATTACCATCGGGTTCTCATCACATTTCTTGATGACTGCTACATTATCTGCACGATAGATGCCATCCCGGCGTGCTGCTTTGGTACGGTCGCCTGCCAGACGCGGCTGTCCGCCACCCATGATACAGCCTCTGCGGCATGCCATGACCTCGATCAGATGGTAGTTCTTCTCACCGCTCTGTACCTGCTCCATGACTTTTCTTGCATTTGCAAGACCGCTGACTACACAGATATTCAGTTCGATTCCCTCATATGGAACGGAGAATTCTCTGATCAGTCCATCATCATTTTCACCACGGACGCCACACTCTGCAATGCTCTCCAACGTTGCTTTGTCATGTCCCGGTACCAGGTGACGGATGACTGCCTCGGTTACACCACCGGTTACACCGAAGATGACGCCGCCGCCAGATCCAAATCCAAACGGGATATCGGAGGACTCCGGCTCCAGCTCTGCAAAGTCAATACCGGTCATGCGGATCATATCAATAAACTCAGTCGTTGTGATGACATAATCTGTATCCTGCTCCCCATTGGTAAAGCTGTTCGGACGTTTTGCTTCCATCTTCTTCGCGGTACACGGCATGAAGGATACCATAACAGTCTTCTTGCCCTGATTGTGCTCCGGATCACGGAAATACTCCTTGGTTACCGCTGACATCATGCCCTGCGGAGAACGGCAGGTGGATACATTTTCCTTATAATCCGGGAACTGATCGCCTACGAATTTTACCCATGCCGGGCAGCAGGAGGTCAGAAGCGGAAGTTTGCCGCCATTTTTCAGGCGATCCAGAAATTCTGCGGATTCCTCCACAATGGTAAGATCCGCACTGAATGCAGTATCGTATACTTCATCAAATCCCATACGGTGAAGCACATTGACAATCTTACCCATCACGCTCTTGCCCTTCGGAAGCCCAAATGCGCTGCCGACTGCCACACGCACTGCCGGAGCTACCTGAGCAATCACGCGGGTATTCGGATCCGCCAGTGCTTCCCATACAGCTTCTCTGTTATGGCGGATACTGATGGCACCGGTCGGGCAGAAGATCTGGCACTGACCACAGTTGACACAGTCCGTCTTGGCAATCTCTTTATCAAATGCCGGCATAACCATGGCTTCCGAACCACGGAATGCAAAATCCAGTGCACCCACACCCTGCAGCTCGTTGCAGACACGCACACAGTTACCGCAGAGAATACATTTATTCGGATCACGCACGATGGACGGAGAACTGAAATCCAGCGGTTTCTGCTCTCTGTAGTTATTATATCTGACACTGGTCACGCCAAAGCGGTGAGCCAGCGTCTGCAGGTTACAGTCACCACTCTTGACGCAGGTGGTACAGTCTCTGCAGTGAGCGGCCAGCAGAAGCTCAATGATAAGCTTTCTGTAGCGTTTCAGTTTTCCTGTATTGGTATAAATCACCATACCATCTCTCGGCTCTTCAGAACAGGATGCAAATGTTTTTCCTCTGTCATCTTCTACGGTACACAGACGACAGGCTCCAAACGTAGAGAGTTCTGAATGGTAGCACAGGGTCGGAATATCGATACCTGCCTTACGAATGATGGTAAGGATATTTTTTTCATCGGTAAATTCTACTTTTCTACCGTCAATTGTAATGGTTCCCATATTTCTCCCCCTTCCTACATTTCAACATAAACAGCGTCAAATGCACAGTTATCTTTACATGCTGAACACTTGATACACAGGTTCGGATCAATATGGTAGCTTTCTTTACGCACACCGGTGATAGCGCCCACCGGACAGTTCTTCGCACACTTTCCGCAGCCCTTGCAGTAATCCGGGTTGATCACGAAGCGGCGCATTGCCTGACAGACTTTTGCACGGCACTTATGATCACGGATATGCTCTTCATATTCCTCACGGAATGTTTTCAGGGTACTTAATACCGGAAGCGGAGCACTCTTGCCAAGTCCGCACAAAGCCATACTCTGAATCATAGTTGCCAGCTCTTCCAGACGGTCAAGATCTTCCATCTCGCCTTCTCCGGCTACGATTCTTTCGAGGATCTCCAGCATACGCTTGGTACCTTCACGGCACGGTACACATTTTCCGCAGGATTCTCTCTGGGTAAAGCTCATGAAGAAACGTGCCACCTCTACCATACAGGTATTGGTATCCATAACTACCATACCGCCGGAACCAACGATCGCATTGAATTTCTTCACAGAGTCAAAATCAAGCGGCTCATCCAGATGTTTCTCGGTCAGGCATCCACCGGACGGTCCACCGATCTGTACCGCCTTGAACTGAGCACCGTTCTTCAGTCCGCCGCCGATATCAAAGATAATCTCTCTTAAAGTACTTCCCATAGGAACTTCGATCAGACCGGTATTTTCAATGGAACCGGTCAGTGAGAAGGTCTTGGTTCCCGGGCTTCCCTCTGTACCAATGGTCCGATACCAGTCTGCACCCTGCAGGATGATCTTCGGAACGTTGGCATAGGTCTCTACGTTATTCAGAACCGTCGGTTTCTCCCACAGTCCTTTTTCTACGGTTCGCGGCGGTTTGACACGCGGCATTCCTCTCTTACCTTCGATGGAAGCCGTCAGTGCGGAACCTTCACCACATACGAACGCACCGGCACCACGGTTGATATGTAAGCGGAAGGAAAAATCTGTACCGAAAATATTGTCTCCTAACAGTCCTCTCTCTTCCAGCTGCGCAATGGCGTGGCGCAGTCTGGCTACGGACATAGGATACTCTGCACGTACATAAATATAACCATCTGCTGCCTTTACTGCGTAAGCAGCGATCATCATACCTTCAATCAGTTTGAACGGGTCACCTTCCATAACGGAACCGTCCATGAATGCACCCGGGTCACCCTCATCACCGTTACATACGACGTAACGAACTGTTTCTTTCTGGCGTGCTACCTGTTTCCACTTGCGTCCACACGGGAAACCGCCGCCTCCACGGCCTCTTAATCCGGAGCGGTCTACTTCATCAATAACCTCGTCTCTGGACATATCGAACATGGCTTTGTTGAGTGCCTCAAATCCGCCTGCTGCAATATACTCATCCAGAGATTCCGCATCCACACGACCACAGTTTTCCAGAACAATTCTTGTCTGTTTTGCCATGAACGGAATGTCTTCCGGATGTTTGTAATGAACGTCTTTCTTTGTGTAAAGCAGATGATCGACGACCTCTCCCCTTACGACCGTCTCTTCAAAAATCTCTCTGCAGTCTTCCGGCTGTACTTTTACGTACTGGATCACTTCGTCCCCACGCTGAATTCTTACGAGAGGTCCAAGTTCACAGAATCCCTGACATCCGGTCTTCTTAACGCCTACGTGTTCCCCATCTTCATCGTGAGGCGCAAAATCAAGCACGATTCCCGGTGTGTTCTTTACCAGCTCCAGAAATTCTTCATAAATCTTCGTGGAACCTGTGGCAATACATCCGGTACCGGAACAGACCAAGATCCGGCAGTCATAAGCTTCAATCTGCCGTCTGGCATCTTCTCTTACCTGCTGAAGCTCTTCCCTTGTCATCATGGTTTATCCCCTCCCTCTTAATTCTTCGATCACCGCCAGTGCTTTCTCCGGTGTCATGGAAGGATGCACGTCTTCATTCACCATCATGGTAGGTGCCAGACCGCATGCTCCAAGACAGGACACCGTCTCTACGGTAAACATCATGTCATCCGTTGTATGCTTTTTCTTGCTGAGTCCAAGCTCTTTCCAGAGTGCTTCCAGAACCGGCATGGACTTCCGCACATGGCAGGCGGTACCATCACATACCTTAATCACGTATTTTCCTTTTGCTTCAAATGAAAAGTTCTCGTAGAATGTCGCTACGCTGTACGCTTTCGCCTCTGTAATTCCAATCTGCTCTGCTACATAAGTAAGCAGCTCCCCCGGCAGATAGCGGTATTCCGCCTGGATGTCCTGCATGATAGGGATCAGTGAACGGGCGTCCTTGCCATAATGTTCAATGATCTCATCGGTCTTACGGTAATAAGACTGGTCAAGCATTTTCGTTATCCTCCTTATCCCATAACTCTTTTATGCATTTTGTGCATAATACTATAGATTTATTCTATCATTTATCTGCATTTTGCACAATTCACAATTTTCACAGAATTTTAACACGGAATTTGACAAATCCAACAGTTAGTTTAGACTAATGAAAGCATTTCTCTTGACACATTTCTTTCTCCCGCATTACAATAAGATCAGTTTAACAAAGGAGTATTGGTATTATGAAAATGGTAACTTTAGGAAAAACCGGCATTACCGTACCGCAGAACGCATTCGGCGCCCTTCCTATCCAGCGTGTGGATATGGAGACCGCCAGGCAGATTCTCCGCAGAGCCTATGAAGGCGGCATGCGTTTCTTCGATACGGCTCGAGCTTACAGTGACAGTGAGGAAAAGCTGGGAAATGCATTTGAAGGAATGCGTGACAAAATCTTCATCGCCAGCAAAACCATGGGCCGCACCCCGGAAGATTTTAAGGAGCAACTGGATACTTCTTTACATCTTCTGAAAACGGATTATCTGGATCTCTATCAGTTCCACTGTGTGGATCAGTGCTACCGCCCCGGCGACGGAACCGGCATGTATGAATGTATGCTGGAAGCTAAAGAACAGGGAAAGATCCGTCACATCGGCGTGACTGCCCATAAGCTGACGGTTGCAAAGGAATGTATCGAGTCCGGTCTTTATGAGACGCTGCAGTATCCGTTCAGCTATCTTTCCGTGGAAAAGGAGCTGGAACTGGTTCGTCTGTGTAAGGAACACAACATGGGATTCATCGCCATGAAAGGTCTGGCAGGCGGACTCATCAACAATTCCAGAGCTGCCTATGCCTACATGTCCCAGTATGACAATGTACTTCCTATCTGGGGAATCCAGAAAATGAGCGAGCTGGAAGAATGGCTTTCCTATATGGACAACGCTCCGGTTATGGACGAGGAGATCAAAGCCTTCATTGAAAAAGAGAAAAAAGAGCTGAACGGTGATTTCTGCCGTGGATGCGGTTACTGCATGCCATGTCCGGCAGGCATTCTCATCAATAACTGCGCCCGCATGTCCCTGATGGTACGCCGCGCGCCGTCCGACCGCTGGCTCAACGAAACCTGGCAGGAAAATATGAAGAAAATCGAGGGATGTCTCCACTGCAATAAATGCATGAAGAAATGTCCTTATCAGCTGAACACACCGGAACTTCTTCAGAAAAACTACGAAGATTATAAGAAGATTCTGGCAGGTGAAATTAAAGTCTGTTAATGCCGCAGGCAGGATTTCTATCTTTGGAAATCCTGCCTGTTTTTTACGAGGCAAAGACCGCATTTGATCCCAGCTACTATTTTGAAAAATATGTAGACGCCGCAAATGAATATGGATTCGACACACAGTCACTGTTCAACCATTATCAGACCGTCGGCATGCAGGAAGGCCGTTTCCCGAACCGCGAATCCGAGTGGAAAGCCGCTGCCGGATATGTAGCCACCCAGGAAGAGAGAACCGCTTTTATGATGCAGATTCCGGCACCCAATCCGGAGAATGCCAATTCCGATCTTCCAAAATTTGACCCGATCTACTACTACAATAATTATCCGGATGTAGCCGCTGTCGTTGGCGCTGATGCAGTTGGTCTTCTGAATCATTACTTTGCTTACGGATACAGTGAGGGACGACTTCCCTATTACGGTGCTGAACCGTGTACAGATGTACAGACTTCTTTCTAAATGAAAAAAATATCCCGCCGGGAACTGTTCTTTCAGTTCCTGACGGGATTTCGTTTTTCTGTTCTATGCTCTTTTTCCACCTTCTACGCAGATCCAGTTCTCGCCTTCCTGCGTATGAATCTGAATATCCGCAAATCCGGCATTTTCAAACAGCTGTTGGAATTCTTCTTTCGTTGGATTGAAGAGATGGTAATTCCTAATATTCTCCTCTTCATGCTCGGTCAGATGTCCGTTCTGATAAATATCCGCCACCAGAAGAAAGGTTCCGCCTGCTTTCAGCACCCGCAGCACTTCTTTTAAATTCTCCTGGGGATCCGGCCAGAAGTAAAAGCTCTCTACTGTGACAATTTTATCAAAGGAATCATCCGCAAACGGAAGCTTTTCCACAGATCCTTCCAGCACATCCATCTTGCCGCTTCTGATATTTTCCTCATTATTCTTCCGGGAAGTCGCCACAGAAACTTCCGAATAATCCACGCCTGTCACATGACCGGAACTTATCTTCTCCGCCATCCGGTGAAGTGTGGCTCCACCGCCGCAGCCAATGTCAAGAATCTGATCATTTTCCTGAATCTCCCAGTGGCCAAGCGCCCAGCCTGTCACCTCATAATGACTCTGGTTCATACGCTCCAGCATCTCCTCACCCTCTGCGCCTTCCGGCTTGCGCGGGTTGCCGATCCGTGTCACCTCTTCCTGTGTTTTCATAATTATTTTCCGCCTTTCTGCGAAAGGCACCAATGCGTCATGAAACATC
>CAVFMZ010000045.1:0-20736 GCA_963623675.1 Firmicutes bacterium CAG:176
TCTTTCCAATCTCTTCCAGGGTCTTCATCTATTTTCCCTCCGGTCTTATAATACGTGTCTCTGTCACAATCATCTGTGGCAGAATGTCATGGGCTTCAAAGGGCACTTCCGGGAATACCTGAAATTCAAATGCCAGTGCAATATGTACCAGTCCCGGATGTTTTTCCAGATAACGGTCATAGTAACCGCCGCCATAGCCAACCCGGTGACAGTGCTCGTCGAAAGCCACACCCGGCATAAGCATGAGTCCTTCCTCTTCCTCACAGATAGGGCAGCTCTTTTTCGGTTCCATAATGCCGAAGCTTCCCGGCTCCAGATCATCCATTTCTTCTATATAATAGTAATGCATGATTCCATCCCCATCCACGCGGGGCGCCGCTACTTTTTTGCCGTCCTTCCATGCCTGTGCCATAAGAAGGCGGGTCTCCACTTCCCGTTTGGCATCCACATAGGCCAGAAGCAGTGCTGCATTCTGATAAGCTTCCAGTTCTGCAAAAGTATCTTTAATCTTCTGGCTGCTTTCATGAAGCGTCTCCAGGGCAGCCTCTGCGCGGCGGTATTTTACTTCCTGCCTAATTTCCTTTTTTTGATCCGTTGTCATATTTTTCACCCAGATTTACAATACGGCCATCATGTTCCAGAATATCGATATTATCAAGCTGGCTCTTCAAGTTCTTTCTGACAGCTGCCAGAAATTCCTGCCGGAGCAGCTGCTGTTCTTTTTTCTCCGCCTCGGTCAGTCCTTCTGCCTTGGATTTTCTTGCCAGTTCATTGATTCTCTGAATCTTGCTGTCATCTATCATGTGCTTTTCGCTCCTCCTTATACCGACGGCTCATCCAGATAGTCGATAAGATAAAAATCTTCCGTCCGGTTCGCCTTAAACAGCGTTCCCAGAGGTTCTCCGTCTACAATCTGATGAATGATGCCCATATCTTTTCCGTTGGCAATGACCATGTCCGCACCTGCAGAAGTGGCAAGTCTTGCCGCTTTTAACTTGGTAGACATGCCTCCTGTTCCCACATCGCTGGCGGAACCTTTTCCCATCTTCTCAAAATGGGCATCCACATGATCCACATAGTCAATAAATTCTGCATTTGGATTCTTATTGGGATCATCCGTAAACAGTCCGTCAATGTCCGACAGAAGAATCAGAAGATCTGCCTGTGTCAGTGCTGCAACCACCGCTGACAGGGTATCATTATCACCGAACTGAATTTCGTAAGTAGAAATGGTATCATTTTCATTTACAATCGGGATCACACCCATAGATAACAGGGTCTCAAATGTATTTCTGGCATTGAGACGATTCTCTCCATTCACCAGCGTATTTTTGGTCATCAAAATCTGCGATGCCACCTGATTATATTCCATAAAAAGTTTCTGATAAATCATCATGAGACGTGCCTGTCCGATGGACGCACATGCCTGCTTGGTGGAAAGCTTTGTAGGCCGTTCTTTCATGCCGATGGTCTTGCGGCCAACTGCAATAGCTCCGGAACTTACCAGAATCACTTCCTTACCCCTGTTATGCAGATCCGTCAGTTCCCGCACCAGTTTTTCCAGAGTAATCAGATCCGTGGATCCGGTCTCCGGGTGCGTCAGTGAGGATGTACCTACCTTGATTACAATACGTTTCTTGTCTTTGAGTTTCTCTCTTAATGCTGCACTATCCATTGGTTCACATTCTCTCTCTGTCGGTATTCCACGTCCACCGCGGACTTTTGTCTTTTTTACGAGGACGTGCTTATCATTAATTTACAACATCTTTCCGTCCGTGACAATCCTAACTTGTATAATTTTCTAAGAAATTATAAAGTTCCTCCTCATTCCGGAGGTACTTTCCTCTCCGGATTTCCTCCCGTATTTCCTCCGGCAGCACATCCATAATCACATCCGTGTATTCATAGATCGTGCGTTCCGGCAGCTGGTAAACCGCCACATAATTGTTATGATCTACCAGTACATATTCATAGGTTTCTTCCGCGGTCACAGCCGCAGTATCCGGCTCTGAGGCCACCGTTTCGTTCTCAGTTTCCGTTTGCGGTATCTCCGTTTCCACCAGTTCCACGCCCCGCTGTTCCTTCTGCGGCGTCGAAGATCTCTGAACCGATACTGCCACTCCAATGAAAATTGCCGCTGCCACTACAGCTGCTACCGCCAGGCAAATCCGCCATGTTTTCCCAGACATAGAAAAACCTCCTTTTTCCATGTAGTATGAACTGGAAAAAAGAGGTTTATGCATCTTTACATTAAATGTAATTTCTTTGCAACAGAAACCAGCGTTCTTCCTTTGGGGAAGCCTGAGAGTTCTTCTTCACTTAATCCCTTCAGAAGCAGAAGCGCTACCGCATAGACAATCACAGCTGCCACGCAGGCTGCCAGGGTTGCCACGGCATTGCTCTTCAGCACCATCATGATTCCTTTATGCACTGCAAATGCTGCGACACCCATAATGGCGGAAGCTGCTGCCGGAATCAGGAAGGTACGCACCACTTCCTGGCGATAACGCATATATTTGGCAATGGACCGGGAGTTCAGCACACACATAAGGAAGGCAAAGAAAATATTTGCCCATACCACGGCATGAATGTTCATATTCGGAACCATTACCATAAATATCAGCAGCATCACATGAAGTACCAGTGAAACAGCCGCATGGATCACCGGCAGACGCATCTTGTCCATACCCTGTAAAATACCGTTGGTCAGTGTAGACATTCCATATAATACAACAGAAATGCTTCCTGTCTGCAGTAATAATGCGGACAGCTGCAGATGATCTTTCGCACCAAATAACAGCTGCAGAATCGGTTCCGCCAGCACGGAAAGTCCTACTGCACATGGAATACAGATGACCATGACAAAGCGGATGGCATTCTCCGTCTTCTTACGCATCTCTCTTCTGTCTTTTGCCACACGTGCACGGGTCAGCACCGGAATGGTGGAGGACGCCATGGCGGAAGCTACGGCAATGGGTACATTGGTCAGAAGCTTGTATTCTCCACTGTAAATGCCCCACAGCTCATCGATCTTCATGCTCTCATAATTTTTAAATACCATCAGGTGTTTGAAAATACCCTGATCGATAATCCCACTTAAGTTGTAAACAGCCGTACTTAAAATGACCGGCATAATGGTCAGGAACAGCATATAGTAAATACCCGCCGTGGACTCTTCACTTCTGCTGCGGTCCGAAGCCATCTTCCGCTTCATAAACCTGCGGTATGCCAGAATCAGAAGCACCAGCAGGATCAGACCGCTTAAGGCTCCAAGTCCTGTACCCAGCGTACTTCCGGCCGCTCCATAGGCATAGGCTGCCGTCTCTGTTCCAAGCAGCGTGTCCAGCTTCTGTCCATAATGGAACAATGCCCATGCGGCACCGATACTGACGGCCGCATTGATGACCTGCTCCACAATCTGGGAAACTGCCGTGGGAACCATAGTACCCAGCCCTTGAAAATAACCGCGGAGACAGCCCATAATCGCCACCACCAGAATGGTCGGCGCCAGCACCTGCAACGCTAATTTACTCTCCGGCGTATTGACCAGCACGTCGCTGAAAAAACCTGCCCCGAAGAAAATGAGCAGCGCGCCGATACCGCCAGACACCAGCGCAAACAGGAGCGTACATTTGAAAATCTTATATGCCGCCTTCGCCTGTCCTGCTGCCATCCGCGCAGATACCAGCTTTGATACTGCCAGCGGGAGACTGAAAGAAGAAATCAGCAGCACCATGGAATAAACCTCATAGGCTGCTGAATAATAGCTGTTTCCCACCGGACCAAGAATTCTTGTGACCGGGATCCGGTACACCATTCCGATGATTCTTACCAGAATGGAAGCTGCTGCCAGAATTCCTCCCTGCACAATATAATTGGATTTTTTCTTATGATTTCCGCTACTCATTTGTTCTTGTATCCTCTATCTTGTAATGTTCAGATGTTCCAGCACGCGGGACTGTCTGGCTTCCATATCAGCTGCTTCCGTCTCCGTCATGTGGTCATAACCAAGCAAGTGTAACATACTGTGGGCAATAAGGAAAGCATATTCTCTTCTCACGCCGTGTCCGTATTTTTCCGCCTGTTCCTTCACTTTGTCAAGAGAGATCACGATATCCCCCAGAAGCAGTTCGCCGGAATCCGGATCAAAGCAGTCTACCTCGTGCTCTTCCGCCCAGGAAAAATCAGCCGGAGCCTCATATTCCACCTGCGGGAAGGACAGCACGTCCGTAGGACGATCCACCTCCCGGTATTCCCGGTTCATCCGGTGAATCTCCTCATCGGAAGTGAGCAGAAGGTTCACCTCCGCCTCATAGGGGCATCCTTCCTCCTCCAGCACCTGGTTAATCACCATCTTTGCTGTCTCTTCATATTCAAGACCTAACTCCAGATCGTACTCTTTTTCCAGATTTAACGTCATGGTTTTCTCTGTGACTCTCCTTTCTTCTTGCCGCTTTCTTCTCATATTCCTCGTATGCGGTAACAATCTTCTGTACCAGCGGATGGCGTACTACGTCGCGGCTGGTCAGTCTGCAGAAGCTGATTCCTTCTACTTTGCCAAGCACCTTCTCCGCCACTTCCAGACCGGACTTCACATCCGGAGCCAGGTCTTTCTGGGTCTCATCTCCGGTGATGACTACCTTGGAGCCAAAGCCCACACGGGTCAGGAACATTTTCATCTGTGCCTGGGTGGTGTTCTGGGCCTCATCCAAAATAATGAAAGCGTTATCAAGGGTACGTCCTCTCATATAAGCCAGCGGAGCGACCTCAATGAGTCCTTTTTCCATATTTTTCTGAAAGCTCTCCGCACCCATAATCTGATACAGGGCATCGTACAAAGGTCTTAAATAGGGATCGACCTTACTCTGCAGGTCACCCGGAAGAAATCCAAGCTTCTCTCCTGCTTCAATGGCCGGACGGGTCAGAATGATCCGTTCTACTTCATTGGCTTTAAAAGCTGTGATCGCCATGGCCATGGCAAGATAAGTCTTACCGGTTCCAGCCGGTCCGATACCAAAGGTAATCATATCCTTCCGGATGGCGTCCACATAATTTTTCTGTCCCAGTGTCTTTGGTTTGATGGATTTGCCGCTGATGGTATGGCAGATCATATCACTGTCAATATCCAGAAGCACTCCTGACTTTTCTTCCATGGCCAGGGATAATGCATAATCCACATTCTGCTCGGTAATCTGGTTCCCTCTTTTGGAAAGTTCCAGAAGTTCATTCAATACTTTTGCCGCCTGGCTTACCTGCGCTTCATTTCCGATGAGCTTTACCCCACCATCTCTGGATACCACGGTTGCGCCGGTGGTGCGTTCTATTTTCTTTACATAAGCGTCAAACTGTCCGTACACATTCTGTGCATGTTCGGACGGAATGTCTAAAAGATTGTCCTGTAATGTCACTTATAATCCGTTCCCTTCTTCTTCCTGTCCGTCCTGCTCCGGCAGAACGATCTCTGGGCTTTCTTCCCGAACAGATTCCTCCTCTGTCACATAGGTGCCGGAGGCTGTACAGATTTCCCCATTTACCTCTATCATAACATGATTTTCCATAATTTGAAGTCCTTTTATTCGTAATTTTTCAAAAAAGAGCGAAAGTTCTTCCTGTGCCTTCGCTTCTGCCTCCGCTTTTGTATAAACCGTTTCTTCCTTCTGATATTCCCGGAGGACATTTTTTCCGATGGTCACAGGCAGATAAAAATTCTCCGTCAGTTTCAGCTGGTACTCGCTGGTGAGCACCTCTTCCGAAGGAAATCTTCCGCTTTGTTTTCCAAAATTCAGCCTCCTGTGAAAAAATGTCACATACCAGGATGTATGCTCCTGTCCGGTATACACTTTTTTCTCATAATTCATGGGGAAGGATGCTGTATAGTGTTCCGTCCTCCGCAGTACAATATCCGCATCTGCATGTACATAATACACATTGGACGTCCCGCCGTCATCATTCAGGATCTCCACCCGGCTGGCCACCAGGAGCTGTCCTGCTTCCACTTCCATGCCTTCCTCCACGGCCGGAGTACCACTTCGCACAATCATGGAAACAATGGTGCCGGACTTTGCCGCCACCAGATCCGCCGGTTCCTGCTCTTTGGGTGCATCTATCGTTATGTCCTCATTCTCCTTCACATGAACAATGAGCCGGGTTCCCTTCACCTCTGCGGACACCCAGGTAATCTCCGGGAACTGTTCTCTTAATTTTTCTTCAATCTGTTCGCCGTGCACCTGCCGCTTCGCCATGCCATGGACCACCTGTTCCTGTTCCAGATAAGAAAGAATGGTCTGATCGCTCAGAAGTTCATTGCCTTCGATATGAATATTCCAGATGAAAAGAGACATGGCATAGAGAAGCCCTGCGGCCGCCAGTGCACCCACGGCAAACAGTTTCCTTCTCCGATACCGGTGCAGGATAAAAGGAAGGCCGTGTCTTTCCAGAATCACGGCCTTTGTCTTCGTTTTCCGTACCAGCGGACACAGCTTCTTAAAACCGCTGATGCTGATACACATTTCATATTCAGTTCCCCGGTTTCGAAGCCCCCACAGCACAATGCTGTGTCTTCCGCAGAGATTCAGAAACCGCTCCGGCGAATACCCGGTCACCCGGATCACCACATACCCTTTTACAAATTTCAGGATGGCTGTCAGCAATATTGAATTTCCCCTATCTGCCCTGATATCTTCATTTCGTCTTCCGTATAGTAGTCAATATGAAGATGTTCCCCGCAGAAGGTCATCTGACAGGTCTTAGTCTGCAGACGGATCCGCTGCTCGGTATACTCAATAATTCCCCGATAATTTTCCACATAGGCTTCACTCCGGCCGGTTACGGTCAGTACGGCTGCCCCCATGACCAGGTCCTTCGGCAATCCGAACCGATCCGTAATCTTTTCCCGTAATCCCATGGCTGCTCCGCTTCCGGCTGTTTGGTTTAATATATGTGGAAATAAGAATACTTATTCATACAGAATCAAACTGAACCAGGTCACCACATTGCCACCATTCATAAAGGTAATCTGATATTTTTCCGCCAGATCCGTCACCAGAATACCATAGCTCTCAATACATGGAAACATTTTGTCCGGATGTCTGCAGGGCGCGTCCGGGTAAGCACAGTGCTCACAGATGGCGCAGGACTCCGTGGAAAGGGTCAGCGTCTTCGGACACTGCTGTTCGATCAGAGCCCGGATCTGCCTTGTGATCTCCTCGTGATCCTTTCTGGTATCCAGCATTTCTTTCATATTTTCGATATCGGACACTTCCGCTACTGTTGTAAAAATAAAGCCTCCCGCATACTGACTGCACCGTTCCTTACATTCCGCTACGGCTCCCACCGCCGGCGGGCAGGACCAGGACGTCCCATATCGCGGACATTCACTCTCACAGATATGGCGAACCCGGTCCAGAAACTCAATATCCTGCGGATTGATAAATGCATATTCACAAACCGGATATTCTGCAATCTGTGCTTCTAATTTTTGCTGATCCATCATCATTTGTTTTCCTCTGTCTGTTCTGGACTTTTTTCTTATTATAAAGCCCACAGAGAAAAACTGGCAACTATTTTATCCCAGTACATAATTTCCGCCCAGCATAAATCCCTTCGTATCAGCCTGCTCCGGTATGGACAGCCTGCTGTTTTTATCCAGATAACAGTGTGTATCCATGTGACTGCTCCAGTCCAGCAATACCAGATTACATTCCATTCCCAGCGGAATATAATCATCCATCATTCTGCAGAGAGACTCTCTTGAGGGCGGATTTTCCATTCCGGTCGTATTCAGAATCACGGTGAAAGTATCCTCATTCTGCCCGAACAGCTTTTCATAAATCTCTGTCAGGCCAGATCCCTTCTTCATCCAGTCATGCCATTTGAAATATTCCAGAATCCGTGCTTCCCGGCCGGTTATCAAAGACATCATCTCTTTCAGCACACGTCCGGTTCCCCTTCCGCACTGGATTTCCTGCAGATGCTTCAAAAGAAACCGGATCTGTTTCGATGAATACTGCTGTTCTCTGCTCCAGCTGCCCGTCCAGGACGCCAACTCCGAAAGATGTTCTTCCGGGGTGCTTTCATAGTCCAGATAATCCGGCACATGGTCCACTTCCCGCTCCAGATCTTCATACATGCTCTGAAGCACTGCCAGAAACCGCTCAAAGAACACGTCCCTTCCCGCTGTCTGGTAGATTTCCGGAAGGTATTCCACGAAGCTGCCCCATGGAAATTCCACATGGAATCCGTCTATCTGAAAATGACTGTCAGCGCGCGCACCAGATACCCGCAGGAAAAGATAGAGATACTGTCCTTCCAGACTGTGCAGCAGAAGGTCGTCCGTATTCACCTTTCTGATAAATGTCTTTTCCTTTAAGATACCCTCCATTTCTTCTGCTGTCAGATCTTCTGCATATAACTGGCGGCTGATATCTTCATCGGAGGCCGCCGCCATGATTTCATACTTGCATTCATAGAACTCTCCCTTTAAAACCAGCCGGTGCCAGGTTCCATTCCGATCCATGGAATCATAAACCGGGGCCAGATAGGTAAATACGCCCCCGCCGGTTCCCGTAAGACGATACTCGTCGTCCAGCTCCATGCGGAACCTTTTTCCCTTCTGTAATGCAAGCCGGTAAAAATTCACCTGTTTTCCACTCTCCATCATGACCGGCATTCCTCCTTCTCTCTATCCTGTTTCAGACAAATTCCAGTTCGATCTTTTCCGGATAACAGAGTGCATCCTCCTGCAGATGCAGGTCTCCTCTGTCGTCCTTTTCTGCTGCATTTCCGATACGTTCCAGATTCAGTTCCTGTACCCGGACCACACCCGGCAGCATTTCCAGACCTGCAAACAGCTTTCCACAGGAAATGACCGCGCCGAATTTCTTCGCACCGCCCGCGTGATGAATCTGCTCTGTCAGCCAGGAAATGACCTGTTGTTTTTCCTGTCCGGAAGCATTCTGCAATGTAATGCGTCCATAGATTTCAATCCCCACATAAGCCGGGGATACAATGCTCACCTTGGTATTTAAAAGCCGGAACGGTTCCATATACTGCCGGATAGCCTTCTCATAGGATGCTCCCAGCTGCGGACGCTTTTCATGGCTCCATGGTTTCACCACAGCCACCACTTCGTTGCGGTTCCTCTTTTTCCGGTAAATCCGTCCGTATTCCGTGCCAGGGATCACATGTACCCTCTCGATCCGAAGTCCCGGCGTGGAACCGATGATCCGCTCATAATCCTCTTCCGAAGCCATCCGCTGCTGTGCAAACACGCTCTCTTCCATCCGGGCAATCATGTCTTTTAACTGTTCCAGGTAAGCGCCTCCGCCAAGAGGCATGGGATTATATATCCTGCAGGCTGTTTCCTGCGCCTTTGCAAATGCTTTCAGTTCCCCTGTCTGCACATTTCCCGCTCCATACAGGGAACAGGAAAGTCCGGTCACATAGACAGACTGTTTCTGCGGCGGAACAAGTCCATGGATTCCGTCGCCGAACTGAATCTGCTGACGATCCTCTTCATAGACAAACACCTGATCCGCATAACCGGCTCCTGCAAAGGATTTCACCCGTTTCCAGATAGCCGGTACTCCGTCTTCTCCTATCAGCATCAGGGAAAAATCCCATACATCCGGATAATCAAATAACACCATCTGTCCGGCACAGCCATCTGTCTGTCCTACTCTCAGTTCCGGCAGCAGTTCCCCTTCCCTGCACACCGTCGCCTTCTGTACCACAAGAAGCGGATTCACATACACCATACCAATCCGCGGAGGGCAGTCATACCTGTTCTCTTTCAGAACCGCCCGGATCGCATATCCGCTCCTTCCAAGAGAAGGTTCCCGAAACCTTGCCATCTCTCCGGAAATCTCGGGTCTCACGAACCCGCTCCTTAAGAATCCGCAGGTCTCATCCTTCGCGGAAATCTCCACCCATCCATCTTCCGTATACATCTGCCAGATAAGATCACAGAGCCGGAAAGAATCATCAAAAGGATTTCTCCTGTCGTCCGGTTTCACACAGACATAGAGTCCGTCCCCATTGCACAGTGGCTTTTCAAAACACAACCAGACGGCTGCTTCTTCTGTGGCACCTTCGGAAAATCCTTCCGCATAATCCCCGTCTTTTCCCGCAAATGCCGTCATATCCGTAAGAATGCCATCGGTTTCATTGAAAAATGCACAAAACCGGTTTTCCCGGATCTCATGGTCACGGATGGTCTCATAGGGAATGGTTTCCGCCAGAAACCGGGTTCCCGCCGGAAGCACAGTTCCTTCCGGAAGGCCTTCCACTACCACATAACCGCTGGCAGGTCTTCCTTCCTTTGGTTCCACGCCCAGAAGCTTCAGATATTTTTCCACATGGACATCGCCCGTGGCACTCATGTAATAATCCAGCATGTCTGTGAGCCAGGCATACATCTGCAGAACCGTAATACCCGGATCATGGTCATTATAATCCGTCCACGCCTCCGTCATGGAGGGGATTCTGCTCACAGCCCGCTGCATCATCTGCTCATAGGTCAAGTCATCAAGCTTCGGTACTTTTAACATCCGCTCACCTCTATGTATACCATGTGATCTCCGTTGACTGCCATGACAAACGGATCGTTCAGATTCTCATAAAATTCATCGGTTACAGAACACTCCTGCCCGTTCACCTGCGCTGTCATTACCATTCTGGCAATGCTGCATCCCGGCAGACCCGATTTTAAGACTGCTGTCAGCTGTGAGATGCGGGGGAGTTCCCCGATCTCCCATCCCCGTCCGCTTACTCCGCCTTTCAATGGGTCGATAAAATCTGTCATCAGCGTCAGAACCTGCTGCTGAAGATCATAAGCCTGATCCATGGATTCTTTTTCCAGCCATACCCGCACATTCATCCGTACAAAATGCGGCTGAATTAACGTCAGTGTCTTTCCGGACGGCATCAGCGCACTGTCCTGAAGAAGCCGGTCTCTGATCGCCTTCCTGATTCCGGAAAATACATGGGCGCCTTTTTCATATTCTTCCACCAGAACGGCAGCCGTCACTGCTTCCAGCTGATTGACACATTTCACCTTTCGAATTCCATAGGACTCCTGGGCAATCAACTCTGCAAAATCTTTCCGCGTAACTGCCCGGTTTCGGGTGCGGAGCATACCAGACACCAGACGCATGGTGGTTTCCTCCGTATAACCGTCATAACCGCCATAGGCCGGGAATGGGTTTGTCACTTCGGAAAGATAACGGATGGCAGTTCCCGGCACCGTAATTGCCCCCGCCGGTACATTGGCCACGCTTCCACTGTAGTTGCTGTGCAGCACCCGGATATGCGGTCCTTCTTCCGGAAGCCGGAAACCGGAAAACTGATGTTTCCGGAAAAAGAGTTCTCCTGACGCCATATCCAGCTGATAGGTCCGTCCACTTTCCACGGAACGGCTGCTCTGTCTCCAGAGAACCCATTCTGCTCCCTCTTCTGTCTGTTCCCGTACAAACACCTCCGCTTTCAAAAGGTTCTGCTGTGACAGTTGGATATGCACCGCCTCTTCTGTATCCTCCAGATAGAACTCTTCTGTCACCGTATTCACATTCACTACCCGTGCCATATTGGGATAGATGCCATGTATCACAGGAAAAGCATAGTCCGGATTTTCCCGGTTGTAATTGATAAAACGCAGGAAATATCCTTCATAGCCAAATCTTGTTGTTTTCTGTATATCGTCCGGTATCATCAGAAGCAGATTTCCGGAACCGGAAAAACCATCCGTATAATCAGCCGTCTTCACCGGCTGAAATCCTCTGGGAGACAGATACTCCACCTGGAAGGAAGTGGGGCTGTCACTGTAATTCTCAATATCAAAATAGAGACTTAAAGGCGTTCCTGCCACAGAACCTGAAAACCCAAGGTACATGGTTCTTCTCCGATGCTCCGTCTCATAGAACAGATTGACCACGCCCTGGTTTTTCAGCTCTTCCGTAATGTCTTTTTCTTCAAAATTATTTCTGGTCATGGCCCAGACAGGAGTCTGCGCTTCCTGCTCATAGGTATAGGAAAAGGTAAGCCACGCCATAACCGGACACTTATAAACAGCCGGCATCCGGTAAATATTTTCCGCCTGCAGCAGCCGGACCCTGATTCTTCCGCTTCTCCGCTCCGGATCATACTCTGCCATATCCTCCGGACAGGTAAACGTAACCGTCGTCTGCCCCTCCACGGAACCATTGAACATGGTGCCGGTCCGTTCCTCCTTCAGAAGCCGTTTCCATCCGGTCTCGCTTAAATATTCCCAACACACATAGTCTGCCAGCACTTCTGCAGGACGTACATTCAGCTGCTCACGCGGCTTCTTCATAATTGCCTTATATTCCAGCTCCATCTCCGGCAGCTCCAGTTTTTCTTCCTGAATCCGGTAATTGAGCAGAAATGACATGCTCACCTTTGCACCCCGTCTGCTCAGTACCTCTCTGTCATCCATGGCACATTCATTATAGAGTCCCAGCGGTTTCCCAAATGGGAAAAAGCTTCCTGAAGGTTCTTCATTTCCATTCAGATACACTTCTTCCGGCACCTTATTCTCCCCTGCAAATTCCATGGAGAGAGAACGGATATAGAGATCCTGCACCCGTCCCAGAAATGTAAGTACCAGATAATAGCCCTCTTTCTGTCCAATGACGGCCTTCTGCGGCTGATAGTCCGGTAAAACCAGATGAATTTTCCCATCTGCTGCTTCCACTGTGGAGAAGGTTCTCTCTTCCCCGCCTGCTTCCATCATGGACCAGCGCACCTGATCTCCGGTCAGAAGCTCCAGAAGTCCGGTATGGTCTTCCTCTCCTCCCGCCTGGATCCGGAGATAAAGATCAAGTCCGCTCATCCAGTCGAAAAGGCTGCCAAAACACAGATACATCTGATGAACCGTGCAGTTCTCCCCTTCGATTCCAAAGGCCGGAAAACTGTCCGGGTTCTGCTCATGATATGCTCTTTTGATAATCCGGTCCTGATCCCGGTCTGTCACCACAATGAGTTCCGGAGTGGCATCGGATACTGTCATTCCATGTTCTGTTTCAAACACAATATCCCCTGCTTCTGCGGAAGGTGCAAGTACCTGTGTTCCCGACGGAATCGGTACTTTTCCCTCGTAACCGCTGACTGGACGGAACTGTACATAGGCTTTTGCCGCACTGACCGGTTCTTTCAGGAGATGTTCAAACAGATTCAGATACTGAATCCGGTGTCTCGGAATCACTTTTCCGTAGCGTTCCCTGCTTTCCTCTATCATTCCCCCGCACAGGTCGGTCAGGACACATCCCGGATCCTTCGCTCCATGTTCATATGCAAACTCCGGCACATAAGAACGCATCAGTTTCTGCAGTTTTTCATAAGTTTGCTCCATGCTCTTATGTCTCCTTCCTAAAGTTCACCGATTCCCTCTTCCAAATAATACGGGAATACCAGGTTATTGGGATTGTTGGTTGCCCGTACATAATAACTGATATTCAGGTAAATAGTTCCCCTTGGCAGATCCTTCTTATCTACCGTCACTTCCACCTGCCGGATTCTCGGTTCATGTCTTGTCAGCGCATCCTCCACTTCCCGGATGAGCCGGGACTCAAATGCCGTATCCGGAAGATCAAAAATATATTCCTGCAGATTGCAGCCAAATTCCGGCAGCATGGCTCGTTCCTTCAGCCTTGTCATCAGAATGATATAGATGGCCTGGCGGATATCTTCTTCTCCCTCCGCCATGCGGAAATGACCGGTCACCGGATCCACCTCCGGCGGGAATGCAAATCCTTTTCCCAAAAATGCTCTCGAACTGTCCATCTTCTTATGCTCCTTTAGTTAATCTGAACGAAGGCTCCCTTGACAGCCACCGGACCGGAAGCCTGCAGATTAATCTTCGCCTGGCCCTTTACTTCCACCTGCGTGCCCTCCGCTTTCAGCACCGAATTGGCTTTGAGGCCGATCTCGTTGTCTGCTGTCACCGCCACTTTTTTCGCTTTCAGGCTGACCGCCCCTGCATTTCCATCCATGGTAAGCTCGGTACTTCCCGCTTTCATGGAAATGCTTTTCTCCGACTGAATGCTGATCTTTCCATTTTTATAATCCATGCTCAGCATGTTTTTTCCGTCTTTATCTGAGATCTTACAGCTCTCTGTGCTGTCATCCACGGCGATGACGCTGCCCTTGGGCGTCGTCAGCGTAATGCTCTGTTTTCCGTTCTCCTCCAGAATCAGAAGATCCATACCGCCTTTGGTCTTCAGATGCTTTTTCAGATTCTTCTGGTCAAAATTTTCTGATACCATCGAAGCACCGCTCGGATAAAGGCTTCCCAGCAGAAACGGCCGTTTCAGGCTTCCGCCGATAAATCCTACCAGCACCATCTCGTCAATCTCCGGCACCAGATAGGTGCCATAATCTTTTCCCGCATAAGGAGACAGAAGCCGCACCCATTCGCACATATTCTTTCCGGTCTCCCAGACGGTAAATTCTACTTTCACCATGCCTTTAAAATCAGCATTATTGTTCTCGACTACGATGCCCTGCACAAATCCGGGCACCTTCTGGTTGTCATAATATTCATTTTCACTGTGTAACAGATCCGTAATAGAATTCACAGGCTATTCACCCCCGCTTTCAGATAAGTCCGGTATCCGTCCTCATCCAGTACATGCCGTACATAGGTAATATAATATTTCCGATTTGCCTGAGAAGAAAGCTCATCCACCTCCACAAACCGTCCTGGCGCCAGTTCCGGAATCCCCACACATTCACATTCCAGTTCGCCAAACTGCTGGCAGACCTCTGTCATTCTGGTCTTTGCCCGGTTCGACGCTTCTGACGCGTCCTTCACTCCCGGTTCATAGAAAACCTGCCTGGATTCACCCATCATTTTCTTTGCACTGGAACCATTGCTGAAAGTTCCCTGAATGGACGCTTCCCCTTTGATCTGCTTTCCACTGTTCTCATCAATAGACCGGATCTCTATCTTTTTCACCAGCTGCTGTCCGGATAAGGACAACCTTGCCTTTAAAATGCCATGCAAAGGGGACAGCTTCATGATGGAGGACGTGACCTTCTGCCGTTTCCGGAAATAAGCTTTGCCCTGCAGAATAAAAAATTCATACCCCTGCTTATTGGCCTGCTCCGTAATCAATTCATAGTCTGTCATCATATGACTCCTCAGAGGCACTTCTTCCTCCGGGCAGGCATCGATCTCTTTCCCCGACAGATAACTGCTCACCGGCTGCTCACTTAAGATCGCCTTTACTACCGCATCCGCGCTTTTCTGTGTAAAAAACTCCATCCTGCGGTTCTTCATGAGAAGTCCCTTGGCATCCATGCACTCGACCCTGACCTGATAGGCTCCCTCTTCCATGCCATACTGATACTCCACCTGACTGATATATCCTTTGAAAAGGGATTCCTTCCGGACATAACCCATGACCACTTCCACATCTTCGCCAATCTGGATCTTCTTCACAAATTTCTTAAAATCCGTCTTTTCTTCGTCATACGCGCCGTCAATATAAAAGACACATCCGGACGCTTCATAACCGCTGGTAAGCTCCAGCTCCACATCCCGGATATTGGCATTGGCCCCTGCGGCCAGCTTCGTTCCCCCGACGGTGATTTCAGCGGAAGGCGCACGAAAATCATCATATTTTCTGCTCAGTGAACGATAATTGGTACTTCCTTTCATGAGATCCATGATTCATTCCTCCTTCCGCATTTTTTCGGCTTTACAGTGCCGGTACTTTCAGTCTCTTCGTGTAATCAATTTTTCGGGGATTTAAAATCCCGTTCTCTCTGGCAATTTCTTTCCAGTAGGATACATCGTGATACTCTGCATCCGCCAGCATCCACAGTTCCTCCCGCTGATTGAGCCGCCGGTATTTGGTCCGGTCCGGGGACTCATGGGGATTGGCCCCGATGACATTGAGAATCTTTTTATCCTCTCCCTCGATTTCCATGTCCAGTTTTGCTCTGACCGGCATTCCCTTCAGGTTAAACATCTGATAGCTGATGCTTAAAGAAGTAATATGTCCGTAAAATGCCATGCTGCCCCAGGAAAAAGTGACCAGGCTCTGCTCATGATTCTCCGCATTCATTTTCATAATTAAGGAAATATCCTGACAGATTTTCGTCAGTTCATCATCGTCAAACAAATATTTGCTCAGGCCTTTTGGCACCTGATACTCCGGCATATAGGTAGACGTATCCAGAATCAGGCTGACTCTTAGATTCGCCAGTTCACTGTCCGCTGCCTGAGTATTTTCCGGATGGGATTCTTCTCCATGTCCGGCGTTATTCTTGAACTTCAGTCCCCTGCTGATGGAATATTCGGTGGGATTAAACTGTACCGGAAGCGTCACTTCCCGCCCGGTCTGTGCATTTTTATAGGTGAGAGAGGCTTTCTGAAGCGCTCCGTCTCCGTAGATCAGTTTCTGTCTGGTATCAATGGAACTCATTTAGAGTAATCCCCTCCTTCCCCGTTCTGTCCTTAATTTTTCTTCAATTCTGCGATACACCCGGTTGGTCATCTGACCGAGGCTTGCATCCACCTGTGTCTCCACTTCCCGCTGTACCTGTCTGCGGATTAAAGTGGAAACATCCTTTTCCTTCACGGTCTCCGGTGCCTGCTGGATTACCTCCCGCACCACCTCTTTCTGCTGTTCTGTCAGAATTTCCTGATGGACGACCGTGCTTTTCTTTATTTCTTTGATATCCTGGGTGATCTCATGGATCTGTTTTTCTATCTTCCGGCTCTGCTCTGCCTGTTCTTCCGGAGAGACTTCCTCCGGATAGATCATGGGTGCCTGTTCCATGGCTCCCTTTGCAGGGGTTCCTGACATCTGTACCAGACTGACGGTCTGTGGCATCCGACCCTGTGGCTGCGACACCATCACTGCTCCAGACTGGCTGACTGACTGCATCTGCGGCCTCACGGTCCCCGGCTGATCTGACGGTACATCTGCCGGTACCTGTATCATCATCGCTCCCGGAACTCCCGGTACCTGCTGGATTCTCACTGCTCCAGACTGGCTGACCATCTGGGACTGCCTCCTCACATTTCCCGGTTCGTCCAGTATCTTCTGTACTATTCCGGCCTTCGGTTTCACTGACCGGGCTGCCGCTTTCACCGGCTCCCGTTGAACACGGTAAGCATCCAGAATCCGCTCTACCGTATGAAGAACGGCGTTCCCATCTGATGACTGTGTTTCCTTTAACTGCAGGTACTCCATGGCTGGCTGTACTGTCTGCTGCCCTTGTCTTCGCTGCTCCTGTGCTGTTCCCGATATCTGTCCGCTCTGCGATTCCAGCGCCTGTTCCAGATACTCCAGCGCTGCCGGATGGATGGTCACATTTCCGCCTGTCTGCTGCCGGATGGTCTCTCCTGCCTGTCGGAAAATCCGTTCTGCCATCTGTCTTGCTCCGGAAACCTGTGCCTGTGGCATTTTTTCCGTTTTCGATGTATCCGCAGCCACTCTGACTGTTCCGGAAACTGTCCCCTCCGTCAACCGGTTCTGTTTCTCTGATGGTTTCCCGGTCTCCCGGCTCTTCTCATTTTGAAGTTCTTTTACAATCTCCTGCCGGATCTCATTCCAGTGCTCATCGGATGTCTGCTCAAAACTATATAGAAGCTCCACCTCCTGAAAAGCCTGTGCAGGCTGCCTGCGCTGCTTCAGATCTTCTACCCGGAATATGAATCTGCTCCGATGTTCCGGAACTGTCAGCGTTTTCTCCAAAACTCCCGGTTCCAACACTCTCGGTTCCACTGCTTCCGGCTCCAGTGCTTGTGTCCTGGAAAGCGCGACAGATTCCTTTGATGGCGTCATATGCGGAAGCTGCGTTACAACATCCTGTGATGGCTCCGTATTCTGTAACCAGACTGTATTTGGTGACAGATCTTCATCCTGTGAAGAATCTGCATTCTGTAACGGAATTGTATTTTGTGATGGTGCTCTATGCTGTAATACGGTTGTGTTCTGTGATTGTGACTTATTTTGTATGGATGATGCTGTCTGCTGTGTCAGACTTTTAAGCTGCCGCGCAATGTTCTCCCGCTGCTGTTCCAAAATGCGTTCCTGCTGCTTCAGGAATTCCGGCTCACCCGGTACTTCCGGACCTTGTATATTACCGGTCACTTCTGCCGGGACCTGTGCCCCATATTCCAGATGCAGGGAATCAAATGTCCGCCGCGGCATCTGCACACCAGACCGGATGCCCATCTGTCCGGCATTTCCATAAAAATGATTCTGCGTACTGCTGTTATATATATTTTCAATGTTCCGAAGCAGAATTTCCTGCTTCATCAGATTTGTTATCGTTGTTAATTTCTGAAGTTCTGTCAGCTGCTCCTGCCTTTGAACTTCTGTCCGTTCCCGGATTTCTTTTTCCGTTGTGTGTTCTTTTTCTATCCTGTGTTCTTTTTCCGTCGTATGGTCTTTTTCTATCGAATTCGACTCTGTCCGGATTTCCCGTTCCCTGTTATTTACTGTTATCTGTGGTTCCCGGCTGCTTTCCGTAGCTCGAACTTCTTTGATTAATTCCCTCTTCATTTCCTGAGAGCGCACTTCTCTTTCCAGCTCTCTCCTGGTCTCTGCCGCCCGAACTTCCGTTTCCCGCTGTACTTCTGACGTATGCGTGCCCGCTTCCTGCAAAAAATGTTCTCTCAACGTCTCTTTCTGCCGCTCCGTCTCCCGTAACCGGTATTCCTGCTGCGTTTTTGTTTCCCGGATCAGCTGCTCCCGCAGCACGGTCAGCTGTTCCACACCGCCTTCCTTTACCAGCATCTGCAGTCGATCCGTCATTTCATGAATGACCTGCTTCTCCACATCCGGCAGTTCTTCCTGTATGGTCTTCTCCACCAGCTTTTCTACGGATGGAACTACTCTCTGCTCCAGCTTCTTCTCCAGAATATTGGTTACAAACTGAAGATTCTGGCGGTATAAATGATTTTCCTCTGTCAGATTCCGGATCTGATAGAGATTTTTAATATAATGATTTTCAATGGTGGTGCCACCGGTCTCCCCTGCAGGCTCCAGTTCCGGAAATACCATGGGCGCACTGTCAAACATCTGGCCGAAGCCTTTGTGTTTTCCGATCATTCGGTTGGAAAAATCCTGGAACTGATTGTTCATTGCCTACACCTCTCCATAATGGAAATCTTTACTTACGCCACCATGCACTGTTTTGCCTGCCGTCCTCTTCCAATGTAAGATACCCGATCTCCATGGTTCCGATCATCAGACTGCTGCTTCCTGCCTGCAATTCGCTGACGGAAATTCTACGTATATAACAGCCTCCCAGATAATAGGATTTGACCAGTGACTGGTCTGCTCCCAGCACACCAATCATTATTTCCCCACGGAACCGGTATCCCGGCTCATAGAGGGTAAATTCCATCTCATCAGAGAGAAGGCCGCGCTCCAGTGTAATCGTCCGTTCCGCAGTGTTCTGGTTGCTCAGAGAATACACAACTGTGTTTCTTCCCCCTTCTCTTAACGCTTCAAAATTTCCCTCCGCTGAAAGGCCGGATACTTTCTGAAAAGGGATTCTCTTCTTTTCCAGTACAACAACAAAGTTGTAGCCTCTCCGGTACAGCTCTTTTGTTCTGTCTGCCATTTTTTCTCCCCTTTCCCTTACAGTTCAAATATGTTCTTCGGTTTCCCGCTGATTTTCTTATGAATCTCTGATATTTCCGCGCAGAACCGCCGTCTCGTCTTATGATCCATCTGCATCACAGACTCAAAACTCCAGTGGAAATAATAAGCTACAAAGGATACTTCCTTATACAGTTCATCCTCCGGATAGACGGTTATTCCGCCCTCGTAAAATTTATAGGCTTTTTAAATTTTTCTCCACAGACCGGGCAGACACAGGTTTCCATAAGATCATCCATGGAATTGATGGTCTGGTACATATTCTGCAGAAATGCAAGGTCTGCGGAAAACAGCTTTTCAATGGTGGTCGGCCGGATATTGGTCAGTGTTCCCAGGGAAGTGACCACTCTGGAAAGAAGAATGATCGTCAGATATGCCGGATTGCTGACCACCCGCGGATCACGAAGCGGCAGAATCTCATCTGCTGCCGTTGCCATTCTCATGACGCCTTTCTTATGGATCTCCCCATTCTCATCCACATATCCTCTTGGAAGTTCAAATTCAAATTCTGTAATCAGTTCCATTATGCTTCTCCTCTTCCATAGGGAACATTGCCCGGAGAAATGCCATCTTTCTCCGGGATGTTCCATATTCATTTATCGAATAACAGGCAATTGACAGATCAATGGATTAGCTCTCTCTTGTCATGGACTCGTATACCAGTTCCACGCTCTCAAATGCAATCTCGCTGGAGCTGGCATTGAAATCCGGAGCGGTATATTTGCTGGGCCATGCATTGGTCAGGTTCCATACTGCCAGTGCGGTAGATCCGTCGTCATCAAACAGGGTAATGGTCACATTCTTATTATGATCCTCTCCGAGGGATGTTCCCTGGGAGATGGATGTTACCCAGTCATAGAAGCTTAAAGAGCTGGTCATGCCCCATTTCAGCGTTACATTGCCAAATTTGGTCAGTCCGTTCATTTTACGGGACCAGTTTACGCCCTCATCACCGGTACGGTATTCAATGACGTCAATACTTGCGTCAAAACCGCTTACTTCTGAAAAACTTGCCTCGGTAATTCCATCGATCTCGACCTTATAATTATATTTTTTAAACGGATATGCCACGTTTTTATTCCTCCTTTATCTTATC
>CAVFMZ010000046.1:0-20722 GCA_963623675.1 Firmicutes bacterium CAG:176
CCATTTTTCCTATTCTGTTTTCTTTTTTAGACAATCGCACACGGAATCTGCGATGTCAGAATCTGTTTCAGCTCCTGCTTTGTCTTTCCGAGCACAAAAGCCAGTTCGCCGCACAGTGCTTCTTCTGTCAGTTTCTGGTAACGCTCATCCACTGATGCGATTCTCTTTCCATTCTTCAGCCTGTCCTGTCTGCGTTCGTACAATGTCTTCAGAAGGGATGCCCATATTCTCTGATCGCCGGAATAGAATGCTTTCTTATAAGTCTCTTCTCTCAGCTTGTCCACTCCTATCTGCATCTTCTCTACAAACGGAAAATCTCTCAGAAGACTCAACGCTTCCTCTTTTGTCATCAGATATCTGGCATTCTTATTCTCCCGGTCCGCCGGATAATAGATCCTGCTTCCCCTTGCATCTACAGGCACCAACACATAATACAACTTCTTCTCATCCGCTTCTGACATATTAAGATGGGTAATATCCTCTATCTGACAGATTCCATGATGCCCGTAGACAATATATTCCCCTTTCTGAAACATCAGCCTTCCTCCTTCCCATTTTTCACCAATATACATTAATATTACCAATTTTTCCGCAAATTAGTAAGGCTTTTTTCAGAAAAGAGAAAATTTCAGCGTTTTTACCTACTGAAGAGATGCACTTTTTATCACTTTTTCCCAGATAATTACTTCTGATTCAGGTAAGCGCATGCAGCAAGCGCAGCCACCGCACCATCTGCTGCGGCTGTTGCCAGCTGGCGGACTTCTTTGGTTCTGCAGTCCCCAGCCGTAAAAATGCCCTCTGCATTGGTGCGGCAATTCTCCCCGGCTTTCACGTAACCATGTGCATCCAGATCAACGATTCCGGCAAATTTTTCATTCTGCGGCATCTGACCGATGGCCACAAAAACGCCGGATACCGGAATGGTCTGCTCTTCTTTTGTCTCTACATTTTGTACGATAAGAGATTCCAGAGAATCGGTTCCATTTAATGCCGTCACTTTACTGTTCAGGACGAATTCCACGTTTTCCTTTTGTTTCAGGGACTGCACCAGCTTCTCTTCCCCGCGAAACTCTGATCTCCGGTGGATGATATACACTTTGCTGCAGTAATTAGCGAGAAATGCCGCATCTTCCAGAGCTGTATTTCCTCCGCCGACCACCGCTACCTCTCTTCCACGGAAAAACATGCCGTCACAGGTAGCGCAATAAGATACTCCCGCACCGATCAGCTCCTGCTCTCCCGGCAGGGAAAGGGGACGGTTCTTTGCTCCCGTTGCCAGAATCACACTGCGGCATTCATAGGAATCTTTCGTCGTCTTCACCAGTTTCCCGGATTCTGTTTCTTCAATAGCTGTCACCTGTTCAAAACGGATCTCCGCGCCCAGGCCTTTTGCCTGCTCATACAGATTTTTTGCATATTCAAATCCGGAAATTTCTTTGATTCCCGGATAATTCTCTATCTTCGGTGTATTGATAATCTGACCGCCATAAGTCTTTGCTTCCAGCACCAGCACACTTTTTCCGGCACGCACTCCGTAAATCGCCGCCGTCAGACCGGCCGTTCCCGCACCGACAATGATAATATCATACATGATGTATCTTCCTTTCGTTTCTTTTCTATCAGTATACCCCAGGCAAAAGAATACTTATGTGACTTTGTCACAGATAAAACATATTTTTCCGTTATAATAAAGGTTATAATGTTAATGTTCACACAGCAGCCAGCCACTCACTGTCAGACTGCGTAAGAATCTGTTTCAGGAGTGAATAATAACAGAATTCAAGAGAAAGGGGTACAACCATGAGTACAATTCAGATAACAAAAGAAAATTTCGAGCAGGAAGTTCTTTTATCCGACAAACCGGTGCTTCTGGACTTCTGGGCATCCTGGTGCGGACCCTGTGCCGCAGTCAGCCCGATTGTGGAGGAAATTGCAGAAGAAAACGCAGACACCCTGAAAGTCGGAAAAGTCAACGTCGATGAGCAGGTAGAGCTGATGCAGCGTTTCCATATTGCCAGCATCCCCATGTTCATCGTTGTCAAAGACGGTGAAGTTGCAAAGAAGTCCATCGGACTGCTGAGCAAAGAGGAACTGCTGGATTTATTAAAATAAAGATAATTATTCAGAGCCAGGCATATGCCCGGCTCTGAAATTAAATATTCACTTCACAATATAGACTGATATACTCTTCAAAACGCGGAAGTGCCAGAGACAATTCTCCATGTCGGGAACCGTCCACTACACCGCGTTCCATCAACCGTTTTCGGTAGGTATTTAAAAGCTGTGGTGAGATCGACAGTTTTTCACGTATTTCGCTGGTTTTATTAATCCCCAAAGAAATTACATATACCACCTTTTTATCCAGTTCAGAAAGTTCACTCCATATTTTTTCATACGCATAGATAATCAGTTCTTCATCAAATTTCGGAAGTAATTTTTCCAATGGCGCATTTGTTTCCCATTTCAGATATCCAAGAATCTGAAATGCAAAAGGATATCCTTTTGTAAGCTTTGCCATGGAAGCAGCTTCGGTCATAGAAATGTCAAAAACAGTCCGATAACTGGTCGTCATGGCTGGAATGCTGAGTGGTTCCAGAAATATTTTAGGAGCGCGGTATAGAAATGTCAGGCTCTTTTCATTCTGCAGATTGCTAATATTATCGTACAATCCGGCCATCACAAGGTACACCGGATAGTTATTAGTAATGTAAATCTGAAAACAGCTTGCAAAGATTTTTACATAGGCGTTATTCACGATTTCATCAACAATAAACAGAACCCGTTTTCCCTGTTTCTTAATTTTTTCAAGCAGGTTACGGAGTTCCGCATCTTTTTCAATTGGATCTTTGCTGGTACTGAGTGCCAGTTCTGCAGCACCAAGATTAATATTAAGTCCAAGATCCAGATGATAGAATTCTGCTGTACGTTTAATTTCTGAAATTGCACCGGAGATAAGGTCTGTATCAGCACTTAGTCTTAACACAATCCAGTTATTTTCATTTGTATAGTGATCTGCAATTTCTGTGAGGGAGACTGTTTTTCCGGAACCTCTGACCCCGGCAATCATATAAACTTTGCTGGATGGCAGCTCCATATCAAACGTCTGAATAATTTTTCCGATCTGCTCAGTGCGGGAGATAAATTCAGTAGGTTTCTGGCCAAATGTCAGAGTAAAAGGATTTTCCTGTTTCATACGCTGCTCCTTTCTGTGTTTATTCTTGTTTATCTATATTTATTTATATTTATGAAAAATAATTATGTTTATTCATGTTTATTTATATTTATAGTAACAAATAAATTTGGAAAAAGCAATGCAAATAAGAACCTGAAAAAACTCCGCAGACCTTCCAGCCCACGGAGCTTCTTATGAAAGAGGTATTATTAATTTTGTCTTCGAATTACAAGTTCTCCAAACAACAAACATATGACAGTTACAAGAGCTCCCAGCCCAACAATGAGCCACTGAGACTGCATGGCAACAGCCGGTAGAACTGCTGCGGAAAGAGATGTAAATGGAGTAGCAACACCCATCGCCATTCCAAAGGCTTCCCATGCATAGGACTTGGAATTGGGATCTACACATCGTGCAAGTGCAAGTCCGCTTGGAACTGAACCATGCCCCTGGCCAAATGCCATCAACCCCAGTTCAAACCAGTCTTTCTTCAGCCAGCGTTTCAGCAGGAACATACAGATAATGCACATGAGTAAAATGATGCATACCATATGAATCAGAATCGGTGCCAGATAGGAAGCAAACAGTTCCAGATCCAGAGTTGCAGTTGCAGAGCAGACACAGATCTCCAGCGCTACACCGCCGATATTCTTGATGGTTTTTACATCAGCATAGCCATCTGTATGGGTTTTTCTGAGAACAAACCAAACAATAAAGGCTCCAATAATTCCGTAAAGCAAGGACGGAATTTTAGACATTACCAGTGCAAACGGTTCAATCGGCACCTTTGCAAGGGTTGTAAACAATATTTTTCCCGTAAACATACACAAGAGCACCAGAGCCAGCTGGAAAGCAAGACTGTTTACTACATCAGAAGAAATGGTAGTAAATCCAATCGGTTTTCTCTGGTCAACGCCGAGAAGGATCGGAGCATCCTTAGTGTCTGCATTCTTATCAATGTATCCGGCCCATCCACGGCGTACACCAATATTTACCCAGACCATACCGGCCACCATAGCAATAATGAGTCCCAGCGTTGCCATGATGATTCCAAGACTTAACATTCCGGTATTACCCATTTCTTCAAAAAGAGTACCAGAGGTGGTAGCGGCTCCATGGCCGCCCCAGTAGGTATAGATCGTCATCATGCCCCAGGCATAGGGCATATTTTTCCAGATCTGGCTAAGTCCAATACCAACAGCTGTTCCTACCAGCATCTGTGCGAAATATGTTAAAAATACAAGATCAATAGCACCCGCATACTTTTTCAGCTTATCCCGGTTAATGGCCGTGCCGAAAATGGTGGTTGTCAACACAATATTGATCATAGGAGTTGCCATGCCGCTCCAGGTAGAAGGAATCTCAATGATTCCAAGAACCTGAGGTCCCATGATCAAAGCAACAGCGCCTCCGATCAGACCAGCCGGCAAATATAATTTCTTCAGTGGTTTACAGACTCTGAGCGCTAACACACCGACCAAAAGGAAAATCATAAGCAAACCGAGATCATCTACAGCAGTTGTAAAAACTTTTCCAAAAGCCACACCTGTATCCATAATTACCCTCCTTATATGGAAATCTAAGCCCGCGAAAGCAGCTGGTCAGCCACCTGGTTCATCAGTGCTTTATCCGGATTCTTCTGATTTATCTTTGAAACTTCAAGAATCAGTCTGTAAAGATTTACACCCTTCTCCTGTGCAGTCTCTTTGAATGCATTCGTAAAGCTGGAGTGGGCTCCTGCAAGACCGAGAATCAAATCAAAAGGCTTTACAGCAACATGATAGTGATGTTTATCCATAGCCGGAATTAACTGCGTATCTTCAAATTCTAACAGTTTCAGAAGATCAACATTCTCAAGAAGACCTTTTCGCTGGAAGGCTGCGGCGGCCAGTTCAGTTGCACAGTTACCGGCACTTCTTGCCATGCCAAGAAGCCCACAGTCAAAAACAGATGCACCGGCTTCCTGAGCAGCTAATGCATTGGCAACAGAAAGTCCAAGATTGTTGTGCCCATGGAATGCAACCGGAATATGTACTTTGGCAGTCATAGCCTTTACATAAGCTTCTACTTCATGAGGCATCATAGTTCCCGCCGAATCCATGATCGTAATTTCATCAAGACCACAGGCTTCCAACATGGCAGCTTCTTCAGCAAGTTCCTCTGCTGATAATACATAAGCTTTCATAAGTGAGTAGCGACAGGTAAGACCAGCTGCCTTCACCTTCTTAACTGCATCCATGGCTGACTTTCCATCGCCTGCGTTGGCACCAACCCGAAGAAAATGAAGGCCATTTTCTTTGGCAAGACCAATATTTTTATCAGTTCCATTTTTCCAGCCCATGAACATACCGATTTCGGCTTTGTCAAGATAAGGCTGCACCAGCTTTAAATATTCTTCATCCGTACATGGAGCAATGGAATTTGCTGCTTCGTAAGCACCGATGCCCAGGCAGTTTCCCATTTCAATTAAAGTAATGTTGCTGGCAATCAAGCCTTCAATCATCATTTTAGTGAGTTCTGCGTCAAATCCTTTTCCAACAACATTACCTCCGTCCCGGAGAGTACAATCCATTAATTTCATTTATTTTACTCCTTTATTGATCTGTTATACAACTCGATGAGCAGCTTCCTCACCGTTTAATACACGGATTACTTCATGGACTACTTCGTCTCCCATGCGATAAAGTGCTTCTTCTGCACAGGCGCCAATATGAGGTGTTCCGATGAAATTTTCCAGTTCATACAGATTTGTATTAGCTGCAGATGGCGGCTCTGTTACAAACGCATCACAGGCAGCTGCCTTTAATTTTCCTTCTTTTAATGCATGATAGAGATCCGTTTCATTGACAATTCCACCTCTGGCTGCATTGATGAGCACTGCATTTTTCCGGAAACTATCAAATGTATCACCGGAAATCAGATCTTTCGTTGCCGGAGTCAGCGGAACGCTGACATTGACAATATCAGAAGCTGCGATCAATTCTTTTACGGTATCGTATTTTTGAAACCCCATTGCTTCCATTGATTCTTTTGTTACAAAAGGATCGTAACCAACTACATTTACACCAAATCCGTTTTTCAGAATTTCAGCGGCCCGCCGGGCAATATTTCCGGTTCCGACCAAACCAAGCGTCTTACCGCTGACTTCCATTCCGGTCATTTCTGCAGGTGCAACTTTGGAAATTTTTCCATCGCGGCTCTTCTCATGAGCAAGTGTAATGTTTCTGGAAATATCCAGAATCAACCCCACAATCAATTCGGCAACGGAATTGGTATTGGCCCTCGGAGTGTTCAAAACGATAATACCGCGCGCTTTTGCCGCCTCCAGATCAATGGTGTTACATCCGACTCCATGTTTTCCAATGACCTTCAAATTTTTGCATCGATCCATGACAGAAGCATCCACGGGGAAGGTCCGCAGAATAATTGCATCAATTTCATCCGGATGATCGAAATTGTCAACTACTGTACAGACTGCTTCCAACGCTTTTCTTGCATCAGGATGAATGTGTTCAGAAAGAAAGACTGTCATTTTTTCCCTCCTTGTTGTTCTCTGTTTGATGACTCTATTATAAATGCAGTGAACACTACTTGTAAATATAAATGTAGTAGTTATTACTACAAAATATGAAAGGCAAATTTTATGCATGTTGTACAAAAATGGATTTTATTTGAAAATATATTGATAGAATGATACAAAATTAACAAAAAGCAAGATCTAAATTGAAGTGTACACAACATTTAGATCTTGCTAAGAATTGCTATTTTATGTTAAGGAATTTAAATACGCTGTTCTCTGGTAATATAATCTTTCTGTTCCAGACGTTCTTTATAATCAACATGCTGTCCAATCAGCGTAAGAGTATATTCGGCAATCATCTGCATGCCCATCGTGGAATTAAAAAAGTTCATACCAACGGTAGAGACCACAAAAAGCAAATCAGCATACTTGTTCAGAGGACCGGTCAGTTCATTTTGAATGATACAGATGGCAGCACCTTTCTTTTTTGCCAGTTCCAGACACTCGATATCGATTTTATAATACCGAGTCAAAACAAACATAACGAGAATATCACCCTCTCCAATATCCTGCAGCAGATTAATGGAGGCACATTCTCCATCAATCAGACAACGAACATTGGGAAGCATGAAAGTCAATAGCCGTCCGAAATTCAGTGCAGTTCCCCGACAGCCACGCAGGCCGATCACATAACGGTTTTTTGCATGAACAATTGTCTGTGCCAGTTTTTCAAAACTTTCCGGACTGTTATTTCGGAAAACGGAAACAAGATTCTGGTGCATAATATTTTGGAATTGCTCAGGAACATTTCCGTTTTTGTAGGTTTCGCTGTTCTTTTTTACACGCTCGGACAGTGACAATCCGGAAGCCGCATTTTGAACCAGCATATCATAAATGTTATCTTTCAGATCTGCAAAACCATCAAAACCAATCGCCCTTGAAAAACGAATAATAGATGCGTCACTGACACCAATTTCCTGTGCCGCTTCAATGGACGATAAACTGCCGATTCGTTCTTGATTACTGATAAAATAATCGGCAATTTTCTTCTGTGTCTTTGTCAGATTGGCATTTTTAATTCGTTCTGCAAGAATGTTTGTCATGGGCTTTGCCTCCAAAATATGATATACAAAATCTTAGCATGTACAGAGTGGAAAGTCCAGAACAGAGTTCGCGAAACGGCCATGGCTCCACTATATCTTCCCGCGGAGTTTTGTCATGTCCAGTACACGAAGAATTCCGCGGGATTGTTCAATAATTCCATCCTTCTGAAAATCCTTCAGCACTCTGGAAACCGCTTCCCTGGCACTTCCGATATAACGGGCAATCTGTTCCTGCGTTACTCTTAACTCCATGGATTTTCTCCGCTCGGTCTCGTCCATCAGAAAAATTGCAATTCGTTCTTCCAGACTCATAAACAGGATCTGTTCCATGACCCACATGATATCCCGGAATTTCTCCACGGTTTTCTCATAGGTAAAGTTCTCTACATAAACATTCTGCTCTTTCAAGCGGCGATAGGCGTTGGATGGAATCAGCCATGCCTCCATATCCGTCTCCGCATCAATATGTGCCTCAAAGGTCATGCCGCCCAGACAGCAGGCTGCAGAAATCACGCAGACCTCTCCCGGCCCCATACGATACAATGTAATTTCACGTCCGTCGCGGGACAGCATATAGACACGTACCCAGCCGCTTTTAATAAGCAGCACTCCCGGACAGTCACAGTCCATACTGTATATATTGAATCCTTTCCGGTAGGATACCTCTGCCACATTATCCTCCAGAAACTGTTTTTCTTCTTCTGTCAGCTTATCCACAAAGGTAAGTTCCTGTCTTGCTGTTTTCCATTCTTCATAATTTTTCATTTCATCAGCCTCTTTTTCCAAACCATTGACTTTATTATACACATGCCTTTTTAAAACTGTCCAGTCTCTGACTTTATGAGCCGTCTGCACAAAAGATCCGACATATAGCTTGAAAATTTCTCCCATTCTGCACTATTACGAAGGCCATTATTTTCTGGTACAATAAGCAACTGTATTGAAACTATATCGTAATCAAAAAAACGCAGTGAGATTGCACACGGCAGTGGAGATCGCAACGAGTTTGCCCTCTTCCGCTGCCTTTTTTGTTGCCAAGTTTACTGTTCAAATGAAGAAAAGGAGAATTTACATTATGCCACAGAACAAACGCGAAAGTCTTATTTTTACAATCATCATGTGCTTTACCATGGTTTTATGGATGAGCATGTACAATGTCACCCTGCACATGGGCGGCTTTTCCATGAACGTCCTGAAAGAAGGATGGCTGGGATTCCCATTCGCTTACATTTATGCCATGTGCTTTGACTGGTTCGTTGTATCCCATCTTGCAAAAGGATTCGCTTTCCGCTTCCTGGTAAAACCGGACAGTGCTCCCCTTAAGAAAGCCATTGCTGTTTCCTGCTGCATGGTCATTCCCATGGTTATCGTTATGTCCTTCTACGGAAGTCTGGAAGCCTGTGTGAAATCCGGTATGTGGTCCCTGCTGCTCCCGGTATGGATCACCAACATTCCGAAAAACCTGATTATGGCACTGCCATTCCAGCTCATCGTTGCCGGACCGTTTGTCCGCAAAGTATTCCGCAGTGCATTCCCGGAAGGAAAAGTACTGGCATAAATTTAATAAGGCAGAGGATGAAATATATTTCCATCCTCTGCCTTAAATACTTCTATTATTCCAGATTTACACCCGTATTTTTGTCAAATACATGTGCTACATTTCCGGTGAAGGAAAACTGAATTTCTTCTCCTGTCTGTACGGTCTGATTGCCAAGCGTCGGAACAATCAGAATTACTTCCTGTCCCTGGCAAGTTACATGATAATGAATCTCACTTCCCATCATCTCTGATACTTCCACAATACCGCTCAGACTGTTTTCTTTCGTCAACACCAGATGTTCTGGCCGGATTCCCAGTGTAACTTCCTGTTCCTCTACATGCTTCGCCGACAAACGCTTCTGCTTTTCTTCTGAAAGTTCTACTTCTGTATCTCCCAGTTTCACCACATAGCTGCCATTCTTTTTTATCAGTTTTGCATCAAACAGATTCATTCTTGGCATCCCGATAAAACCTGCCACAAACAGATTTGCCGGATGTTCAAATACCTCCTGGGGTGTTCCCACCTGCTGAATCACTCCATCCTTCATAATCACAATCCGGTCACCCAGCGTCATTGCCTCTGTCTGATCATGCGTCACATAAATGAAAGTGGTATCAATCCGTTTGCGGAGCTTAATAATCTCGGTTCGCATCTGATTACGAAGCTTTGCATCCAGGTTTGACAACGGCTCATCCATCAAAAGCACCTTCGGATTTCGAACAATCGCACGGCCAATAGCCACTCTCTGACGCTGACCACCGGATAATGCTTTGGGTTTACGATCCAGATATTCCGTAATTCCAAGTGTTTCTGCTACTTCGCGTACCTTTTTATCAATCGCTCCCTTATCCAGCTTTGCCAGCTTCAGCGGAAAAGCCATATTTTCATAAACGGTCATATGCGGATATAATGCATATGACTGAAATACCATGGCAATATCACGTTCCTTCGGAGTTTTTTCATTTACCCGTACACCATCTATCTCCAGATCTCCTCCACTGATTTCCTCCAGACCGGCAATCATACGCAGTGTCGTGGATTTTCCACATCCGGATGGTCCTACCAGTACAATAAATTCTTTATCCTGAATTTCCAGATTAAAATCCTGTACTGCTAATACGCCCTCTTTGGTCACAAGCAGATTTGTCTTTTTCTCCGGCTGCCCCTTTTTCCCTTTTTTCTTCTTTTCCATATTTGGATAAATCTTTTTAATATTTCTCAATGTCAAACTTGCCATAGCCGCAACCCCCTTAAATCGGATATATTTTTAAATCTGAACAATTCAGATATATATTCTAAGCCACTTGATATTTCTCTATTGTTCCAAGTACTTCCTTGGTCAGTTTTCCCTGCACCATCAACTCGATGGTTTTTCCTACTCCCAGATAAATCAGTCCCATTACCGAGGTGGCGTCCACCACCGTACTTCCTACCATTGCATCCACCGGCTGTCCCCAGCGTTCCAGCTCATTTACCATACAAACTGCATCATCTACAGAATTTAATCTTATTTTATATTTCATTACTTTACAGTCCTTTATATTGCATGAGCAGTTACCTTGAAGGATAACTGCTCATGTTTTTTGGATTATTGACTATACAGACATTGATCTCTATAAAGAATCTGCTACATCCTGTACTGCCTGTAACTCAGTTGCCGGATCTGCTCCAGCTGCTACATTCTGCATTGCGATTGCCAGTGCTGTCTCCAGTTCGCTGCTGGAAAGTTTTCTGTTTCCTACCGCATTACTTACGTAGCTGTTTACTTCATCGATAGACTGCTGCTGAAGCTCGCCATCTACAGTTCCGGTGTAGCTGATCTGATTAGATACCGGAGCACCCTGAAGCTGGTTTACCCAGTACTGCTGACCCTCACCATTTGCCAGGAACTCAATAAATTTCATCGCTGCTTCTTTTTTCTCACAGTCATTGTTTACACAAACCATGATATCTACGCCAGAGGTACCACAGATAGCTCCACTCTCACTGATGGACGGAAGCACGCTCATACCGATTACATCGCCATTATTTGCAATCTCAGTTCCCTGAATCTCATCGTTAGACGGAGAGGTCGGTCCAAGATGCCAGGAACCGGTCAGGAAGAATACAGACTTTCTTGCAAAGAAATACTGATCTCTTGCATCCGGATAAGTAGCTACACCCAATGCACCATCCTCAAATACGCCCTCATTGAAAAGACTCTGCCATGCTGTCAGGGTATCTACAAAGCACTGATCCGTCCACTTTCTCTCACCTTTTTCTGCCTCATATACAGCGCCCTCTTCAAATTCGTTGGACAGCTGGATAAACAGATCGGAATTCAGCCATGCATCAGAACCACCGAGTGCCACGCATACATAGCCTTTTTCCTTTGCTTTCTTTGCTGCATCAATCAGCTCATCATAAGTTTTTGGAACTTCTGTGATTCCGCATTCATCCATCAGGGTCTTATTATAAAGAAGATCTGTCATACCTGCTACCAGAAGAGGCATACCTGCCAGCTTACCGTCTGAAGTCGTACACTGCTCTACTGCGGTAGAACTGATAATGCTATCCCAGCCACTCCAATAAGTATCTGCCATTTCCTTCATATCTGCTGCAAACGGAGCATACTGCTCTGTCATTGCTCCAGTTGTCATACCGAATAAATCCGGACCGGTACCAGATGCCATTGCTACCTGGAGTTTCTCCATAAAATCTGCCTGTTCTGTACGAACATAATCAATTTTGATATGCGGATTCTCTTTTTCAAAAGCTGCAATCATTTCATCGCCCTGATCTGCTGTCGGAAGCCAGGACCAGAAGGTCAGTGTCACATCTTCTTCACTGTCCGCTGATGCCTCTGTTGACTCCTCCGTTGCTGCCTCATTATCAGATGCAGTGCTTTCCGTTGTCGTTTCTCCCGAACCTCCACATGCAGTTAAGAGCATACTTGTTACAAGAAGTCCAGCCAGTAATTTTTTCTTCATATCGGTTCCCCCTTATATTATTTTGGTTTGTTTTTTCGATGCATCTTATGATTTTATTTTATCTTCTTTCTTATCCTGCTTCACTCTAACTTTTTGCTTTTCAATTCAATTTTTTGTATTAAAAAATGCAATAATTCTCACATTTTTTAACGTGATATACAAGTTTTTAAATTCAGAATCCACTATATCTGTAAATTTGCCGCCATGCCAGATTCCACTTTTCCCATTTCTTCTCATAAGATACAGCGTTGTTCTGTCCTGCTTCGTTTTTCCACGGTATAGCTCTCCATTTTCATTTGCAATCACAAATTCCGCTTCATTTCCACAACGTTCCAACGTAAACTCATCCAGGAAATCTGCTTTTTCCTCCGTTTTTCTCAGGCACAGCAGCCCATCCGGACCGTAGATCCCCTTTTCATCCAGTTCCACATCATCCACATGATAAAAAGAGGGCAGGTGTTCCAAATTCTTTTCTTCCAAAATCGCAGCCTCGGATAACTCCAGACTATCCAGATAGAGTTCCGAAAAATACGACTTTATTTTGATTTTGTCTCCATCTGTATTTTCACAGGTGTGTACTTCTATTACCTGCTCTGTATTCAGCCGCAGCCGAAACATTTCTCTTTGCCGCTCTACGGTCAACAAATGCGGGCAGCTGTAATCAAAAGCTTTTTTTAATAGATATACTCCATACAGTCTCCGAAGTCCGCCTCGTTTCTGATATACCCGAATACAACGCTGTCCACTGCAGATCTGGAATTCTGTATAATTCTTTTCATCCTGATAAGCAGGAAAAATACTATATCGAACTCCTGCATGCTGGCGCGTCGCATGAAGCCACAGCTCCATTCGGAAAAATTTACCGCCCTCTATCTCCTGCTCTTTTTCTATTTTCTGATTTCGCAGAGATATCTTTGCTCCATGCGGCCCCTCTTTTTCCATTGAAGATGGTCCATCACAAATAAGATGTTTTCCATCAAACCATAAAGGATCCATCCTCATAACCCGCTGCTCTGTCCCTGGAATCAGTTCGTCCTCCGCATTTCTGCCATGATAAACAATCCAGTCCTCCATCAGATCCGGCGCTTTCGTTACGGTATTATGTCCGGTTCCTTCGACTTCCTCATTCTTTTTCAACAGAGGCAGCCATTCATATGCATTGGGATATTTTTCAAACTTCATATCATCAAAGTTCTTTTTGCAGCCGCTGATTGCTGTCCCCACAAAATAGTCTTCTTTTTCATATGCATTGGCCGAATACATCAACCAGCAACGATCTCCATGCTGAAGCGTACATGCTCCTTCAATGGTGTACCAGTCTCTTCCGTCTCCAAATCGGTTTTTTTCAAAAATTTCCTGTTCTAATGAAGGCAGTATCACAGCCTCCGGTTTTCCCTCTAATTCATAGGGGGAAAGCATACGATCCCTCAAAATACAGGTACCTGCAATCCTGTCCTCTGTTCCAATCCAATTGTTTACAGAATACAGCATATGCCAGTCGCCATTCCATTCCACAGGATGGGAATCAATCGAAAATTCATCAAAAAATGTTTTCTCATATATAAATGGTCCAAGAGGATTACTGCTTACTGCCAGCTTCAAATGCTCCTGATGTGCATCCTCTATTCCTTCCGGCACATTTGAATAGTACATATAAAATTTTCCATTTTCGTATAACACGGATGGAGCCCAATAATCATGATATCTTTCATCCTGTATGGCATATCCCTTATCTTCCCAGGAAACCAGATCTGATGATTCACTTACATGAACTCCCTCTTTCCCTGTCGCATAACAATAATATTTTCCACACCACCGCAGGATAAACGGATCCGGATTCGTATGCTTCTGTCCATCTGAATAATAAAGTGGATTTCTATATTTTTCTGTCATATTCCTATCCTTTCACAGAACCTGCTGTAATGCCGGATACCAGGAATTTCTGGCTGAACAAATATACCAGAATAGACGGCAATGTCAGAAGCATCATAACTGCATAAAGTCTGGCTACGTCTACCGGACTCTGATATGTACTCGACATAAAATATTGAGCTGCCAGTGTAACTGTATAACTTTCCTCACTTCTAAGTACCAGAAGAGGAACCAGGTAATCATTCCAGGTATAGATAAACGTCAGTACCATTACATTCGCAATAATCGGTTTTCCCAACGGGATCATAAATTCGTACCAGATACGGAAAAATGAGGCTCCGTCTATTCTGGCACTCTCCAGAAGTTCATTAGGAATTGAATCAAAATAGTTCTTTGTCATAAACAACATCATTGGCGCATTAAATGCAATCAGCGGCATGATAACTCCAATGTGTTTATCCAGAAATCCAAAGCTTTTTATGATGTTGAACAACGGTGTGGTAACCGATGCCACCGGTACCGCTAAACATGCCAGAATCATTGCATAAAAAAAGGATTTTCCCCAAAATTCCATCTTAGAAAATGCATAAGCTGCCAGTGTTGCAAGAGCCGTTACAACCAGTGCTGTCACAACCGAAATAAACATACTGTTAAATACAACTTTAAAATAACTGATTTTCTCATAAGTCAAAACATATTTATAATTTCCAAGTCCCTCGATCTGAAAAGATTTTACCAACGCCACAATAATTGGAGACAACCAGATGACTGCACACAGAATCAAAACAAAATAACTGGGAATCGCACTTTTTATTTTCTTACTCATTTCTTTAGTCCTCCTTTCCCAGCTTCACCTGTGCTGCAGACATAAGCACCGCAATAATCAGAACCATTACACCTATAGCCGAAGCTCCACCTGCATTAAAGTCCTTAAAGGCCTTTTCATACAGATATGTATTCATAATGGTAGTAGAACGTCCCGGTCCACCTCCTGTCAGAAGTTTTACGATATCAAAAGTCTTCAGTGAACCAACAATACCAAGAATAATCAGGGTATTTGTCGTACCCTTTAACATCGGAAGCGTTACCGATACCAGAGTTCTCCAGAAACCAGCTCCATCAATCTTCGCTGCCTCATAAACATCATCAGGCAGGCTCATAAGACTTGCGTAATAAGTAATCATCGAAAATCCCATCCACTGGAAAATATTAACTACAATCACTGCAATCAACGCAAATCTTTTATCTCCTAACCAGCTGACCGCAAACATATCCAAATGGATTGCACGCAGGAACTGATTCAAAGTTCCATTGGTAGGATCCAGAATAATTCGGAAAATTGCTGTAATAATAGATGTTGCCATTGCAATCGGCATGAAATATACTGTCTTAAACAGATTGGTTCCCGGAAGCTTCATCTTCAATAAAACTGCAAGGAAAAATCCAACGGCTGCCTGAACAAAGACGGTTCCTACAAAAAACAGGATGTTGTTCCAGACCGCAGTCCAGAAGGTCTTATCCTTAAAAAGCTTTATATAGTTTTTCAATCCGACAAAATTCATATTGTCTGAAAGACCGTTCCAGTCTGTCAGACTTACCCCGATTGTCCGCACAATACAGTAGTAAATAATTGTCGTCGATAACAATAAAAGCGGTAAAATATACAGATACCCTATCCATTGATTCTTTTTGGTTGATTTCATAGTTCAGCCACCTCCTGATATTATTATAGAAGGTGGCTGAAGGCTTTTTCTGATAACATTTTTGATAATTACTCTAATTTTTTGCTGCAAACTCTCCAGGCGTCATTCCCTCTGCTTCCTTGAACACCTTAAAGAAATAATTATAGTTGCGGAAGCCTGTCTGCTCCACTACTTCTTTCATGGAAAGATCCCCACTCAACAACAGACTTTTCGCTTTTGCAATCCGAAGCTGATTCAGATACTCTACAAAGCGCATACCCGTCTCTTTTTTAAATTCCCGGCTAAGATAGGAATAACTGCTTCCCACTAACTCTACACACTTTTCCAGAGAAATATCACTGTTGTAATTTTTTCTCATGTAGTCTACAATCTGTTTAATCATGGGTGAAAAAGTTTCCTTATGTTTCCTGCGAAGTGTAATAAATTTCCATACCTGATCCAGAACCAATCCTTTAAATTGTTCCAAAAACTCCATCTCTGCAATTTTGGTTATTGCTTCTTCTCTGCCCTCCATGTCCTCCGGAAGAAGGCTTAAAAGCAGCCGGCTTCCTTCGCACACAGACTTACGGTCATAATGTTCCTTCTCCATATCTGTAAATATTTGATTAAGAGTTTCTACTGCAGAATCCAGATTATTTTCCAGTTCAAACTGTACTTTTTTTATGCTAGCTTCCGGGATTTTTCGTCTATGAAGCTCCATTTTTTTCGTTACTGCTATGGCAGTAATACGATTACCTCCCAGGTACAGTTTATCCTCCAGAATTTTTTCCATCAGACCTGCTTCTTTTACAGATTCTTCCACTTCCAGATGCAAATCTCCTGTTACAATGGTCAGCGTTGTATCCAACATGCGGATAGACTGTCTGCTGATACGATTAGTCAGGTTCTGCATCACATTCAACGCATAAAAAGTGCTAATGGTATTTCCAAAAGAAACGATCAGAAAAATTTGTTCTTTTCTGGTATGATAAATGAGATATTTATACTCCTGGCCCAGACTCTGTCCGATAATATCTACCAACGCCTGACAGATATCTTTTTTATACTCTGCCGCCACTGCTTTTTCAGGGATCTGATAATCCGGAGAAATTGCAATCGCCAGTGTATTTCTGCAGCAGAAATCGATCTGTTCACTGTCCGTCATTTTCCGAATCGTTTCTGCTGTAAACTGTTCCGCTTCCCTGATACACCAGCCAGTTTTACTGATAACTGCTTTTTCTGTTGGCTCAATCCGATATTTGACGCATACGCCATCCAAAACCTTAAGCAGCTTTTCTTTCGTTAATTCATGCTTTAAAAGGTAGTCTGCAGCCCCATTTACCAGACTTCCTCTGACATAATCAAAATCCGCAAATCCACTGATTGCAACTACCGGAAGAAAATTCCAGATCAGTCGTACCATACGCATCAATTCCAGCCCACTCATATCCGGCATCTGAATATCACACAGCAAAATATCAATCTCATTATTCCGAATCCATTCCAATGCCGTCTTCGCGTCGGAGAAAACACCCATAACCTCATATCTGTCGTTGTCTGCCAGCATTTTCTTAATCGTATTTCTACTGGTCAATTCATCATCTACTATGGCTATTCTGATTTTCATTTTCCTTCCTCCCCGCTTTTTTCCCGAATGACCGGAAGCCGATAGACCGCTTTTGTATATTTCCCTTGCTGGCTTTCATAATGCAGACCATATTCCCTGCCACACAAAAGCTGGATTCTCTCATTTACATTCGGAACTCCAATTCCATTAAACTTTCTTTTCCCTTTTTCATTTTTTGCAAAGATCTCTTTCATTTCCTGTTCTGACATACCCATTCCATTGTCTTCAATTTCCAGAATCAGAATCTCATCCTGCTGCCTGGAACGAAGCGTTATTCTTCCCATCTTTGCCAGATCAGTAGGAAGACCATGCTGAAGAGCATTTTCCAGTATTGGCTGTAAAATAAAGCGCGGAACCAGAAGAGGATACGTATCTTCCTCCACCTCCCAATCCATTTCAAAATCATAGGATCCACTATATTCAATCACCGTTAAATAATTCTTCACATACTCCAGCTCACTCTGCAGGCTGATCATATCATTGGAAGCATGCATGGCATTTTGAAGCAGACTGTTCAGAGAATTAATCAATGGAACAATATTGTCTGCATGCTGTATTTTTGCCATCCAAACTACATTGTTTAAGACATTGGATATAAAATGTGGATTAATCTGTGCCTGTAAAAAAAGCATTTCCACTTTTCTTTTCTGTCTCTCTTTTTCCGCAATTTCCTCCATCAACTCTTTCATCCGGGACACCATTCGATTGAAGGTATGTCCCATCCGACCTATCTCATCATTTTTTCTTACCTGATAGACACAATCAAAGTTCCCTCCAGCAACTTCATCCATGCTCTCACATAATCTGCTGATTTCTCTGGTCATACTGGAAACAATCACAGTAGAAATCACCACCGCACCAATTAGAATGGTAATAATTACAGTCCATGTAACTACTGTTGTTTTGTTAATTTCAGAAATATAATATTCCGAAGGTGTTGCCATCAAAAAATCCCATCCTACATTTGATGCAAAATAGGTATTATATACATAATTTTTTTCTTTTATCTGTTCCTCTACCGCCTGCACCCCGCAATTTGAAAAAATCTGATAGCCATCTTTATTCACAACCTGAAAAAGACTTCCTGAAGGCAGATTTTCCGCAAACATGGACTCGATAATTCCATAATCAAAATACAGAACTGTGTAACCTATTACATTTCTTCTGGTATCAAGAATGCCCCTTACCGCCGGTATCACATAACCGCTGGCCAGTGTAGATTTTCCACCCTCTACATATACCGGATTCAGCATAATAACATTTTGCTTTAATACATTTTCGTCTATTTTATCTATCTGCGCATAAATCATATCTGAAGCAGGAATATTGCTGGTCGTTGATACCTTACATTTCTCTGGAACCATAATACTGATTCCTACAATATAATATTTTGACCCATATAAATCATTGATAAAGCTTTTGATTGTCCTGCTGCATTCCAGATATGTTTGATTCCACTGTCCATTTTGTTCCAGTTCTGCCTTACTCAAGGTCTCTACCGGCTCCACAATATCGTTTTCGTTCAAGGATATCATGGTTGCCATATAGGCAGTATCTGTCAAAATATAATTAAATGCATCATATGCATCATTCATTGTACTTTTTGAAGTCTCATTCAAATAATTTTCTGTAAGCTGTTTGCTGGTGTGATTCCAGATCATCGTAATCCCCAACCCACTTATCAATATCACCGACAATACAACAAGAATAATTTTTTTCCGGATCGTCATAAACGTTCCCTCCCCCACTTTTTCATTCTTATCATATCATTGATTTGTCAAATTTTTTATATGTTTTTTTGTTTTTCACTCACTTTTTTTGCACAAAAAAACTCCACAAACCTTTCGGTCTGTGGAGCTTTCGTATATTCTATTCAATTATTTCTCAGCAGCTTCTCCGTCTGCATCTTCAGCTTCCGGAATTGGAGCGTTATGCGGAACGGTAACCGTTACAACAACTGCCTCAGGATCGGTGGAAAGAACAACATCTTTATCTGCCGCAATAGCAAGATCTTTTACTTTTACCACATCACCCGGTTTTAATCCGCTTAGGTCAACTTCAACGGTCTCAACCAGTGCATCCGGCAGTGCCTTATATGCGATCTCTTCCAGTTTCTGTTCTACAACGCCGCCAGCAACTTTCTCGTGATTTACAAGAACGACTTCAGCAACGGAGTGAACCTTCTCACCTTTCACCAGTGCCTGGAAATCCATCTCCAGCGGCTGTCTCTTCAATGTATCAAAATCAACTTCCTTGATCAGAACATCATACTGTGTACCTTCTACGTCCAGCATGATCTGACTGCCCTTTTTCTTTTTCTTCAGCAAATTTTCTACATCATTTCTTGCAATCTTAACGGGAATGGAACCTTCAATGTCATGTCCGAATACATTACCGGTGACATATCCTTCTCTTCTCAGTCTTTTTGCTTTGGTTTCCATGCTTCTTTTTTCAGCTTTTAAAGTATCCATTTATCTATTCCTCCAAAAAACTGATCTGTTAGCAAGGCATTTTTTAATTTGTGTCTGTTGAGCAGGTCTTTTATTTGTTACAACTGCATTATAACACTTATGACAGAAAATACTGCACAAACATGAAAAAAGTTGAATAGGGTTTCTTTTAAAAATACTTGTAAATGGGCAGAAAATGTGACTTGGTCACTTATTTAATATAGGACTCTCCCAGTCCTCGTACTTCCCCTTCCATCTCTCCAAGCAGGGAAAGTCCGGCTGCCCTTGCCGTCATGACTGCGGTCTTTACGGCACTGGTTTCACCGCTTAATGCCACAATCACTTCGTTGGTGTGGCTGGTGCCTTCATCGGGCGTCATATATTTTACGATGTCCACATCGGCTGCTTTCACTGCCAGATCTGCCATGACCAGACCGATGGCTGCCGGTGAACCGCAGACAAAGCCAAATGCTTTTCCTTTGGGAATTCCGAAAGCAAAGCCAAGCGCCTGATCCGCACGCGGAGAATAGGCAAATTCCAGATGTCCGGCGTCACTGACATAGATCTCTCCGGCATTGCGTCTGGTCTTCTCCAGGGCAATCTCTACCGCTCTTCTGGCATCTGCCACGGTCTCTGCACCAATCACAATATAGTTTCCATGGCCGCCCCAACCCTTGGTATCCCTGGGCAGCATAATGGAAAGCACTTCTGTGTTCGTCTCCTTTACCGCATCATCCACCGCAGTGATCTGTCCGGCCGCACCGGTTCTGGAACTGATAATTCCCAC
>CAVFMZ010000047.1:0-20450 GCA_963623675.1 Firmicutes bacterium CAG:176
GTTACCCTGAGTAAGATTGCCAAGAGAATTGAGAGGAGGGTAAACCGTGGAAGATAAGCAGCTGAAGATTCATGTTACGAATCTGAAAAAGAATTTTGGAAAACTGGAAGTATTGAAAGATATCAGCATGGACGTCCATGAGGGCGAGGTTGTGGTTCTTTTAGGACCATCCGGAAGTGGAAAATCTACATTCTTAAGATGTCTGAACCAGTTGGAAACAGCCACATCAGGAAAGATCCTGATTGACGGACATGATGTAACAGACAAGCGTACAGATATCAATAAAGTACGTGAGAATATCGGAATGGTATTCCAGCATTTTAATCTGTTTAATCATCTGACCGTACTGGACAACATGACTCTGGCTCCGGTACACTTAAAACTCATGAGCAAGGAAGAGGCAAAAGCCGAGGCCATGAGACTGCTGGAGAGAGTTGGTCTGGCCGACAAGGCAGATGCATTTCCAAGCCAGCTGTCCGGTGGACAGAAACAGCGTGTAGCCATCGCCCGTGCCCTGGAGATGAAACCGGATATCATGCTCTTCGACGAGCCTACCAGTGCCTTGGACCCGGAGATGGTCGGCGAAGTACTGGCTGTAATGAAAGAACTGGCTCGCGATGGCATGACCATGGTAGTCGTTACCCACGAGATCGGCTTTGCAAGAGAAGTAGCCAGCCGCGTCGTCTTCATGGAAGGCGGTTATATCGTAGAGGAAGGAACGCCGGATGAAGTGATCCTGAATCCGAAAGAGCCGCGTACCATCGACTTCCTGAGTAAAGTATTATAAGGCAGCATACCCCTGTGGAAGGAATGGCCACAGGGGCTTTTTATTTTTTTGTAAATCCCATTGACTTTTGCGCATTAAAGTGTTATATTGATTAAGTCTAAAAGCTTCAATGCATTAAAGTATTGAAAGCCAATTCGGAAAAGACGGAGGAAAAGGATTATGAAAAAGATGATAGCTCTGGCTATGGCAATGACCATGGGACTTAGTCTGGTTGCATGCGGAAGCAGTGATACCGCAGCATCTACCGACAGTGCAGCCGAGACAACAGAGGCAGCAGAAGATACTGCCGATGCAGCAGAGGAGACGGAGACCCCGTCTGCAGGCGGATCTTATACCATCGGTATCTGCCAGCTGGTACAGCATGATGCACTGGATGCAGCAACCCAGGGATTTAAAGATGCCATCGTAGAAGCACTCGGTGAGGATGCTGTAACCTTCGATGAGCAGAATGCACAGGGTGATTCCAATACATGCGCAACCATTATCAACGGCTTCGTAGCAGAGGATGCAGATCTGATTCTTGCAAATGCAACTCCTGCACTGCAGGCAGCACAGGCTGGAACCAGTGAGATCCCGGTACTTGGTACTTCTGTAACTGAGTACGGCGTAGCTCTTGGTATCGATGATTTTGATGGAACTGTTGGCGGAAACATTTCCGGTACTTCCGACCTGGCTCCGCTGGATGAGCAGGCAGCTATGTTAAACGAGCTGTTCCCGGATGCAAAGAACGTAGGTCTTCTGTACTGTACTGCTGAGGCAAACTCCCAGTATCAGGTAGACGAAGTTCAGAAAGCTCTGGAAGGAATGGGATATACCTGCAAACAGTATGGTTTCTCTGATTCCAACGACCTTTCTTCTGTAACTACTACAGCAGCAGATGAGAGCGATGTAATCTATGTACCGACCGATAACACTGTAGCAAACAACACCGAGATCGTTAACAACATCTGCCAGCCGGCAGGCGTTCCGGTAATCGCAGGTGAGGAAGGTATCTGCTCCGGATGTGGAGTTGCGACTCTTTCCATCAGCTACTATGACCTTGGAGTTGCTACCGGTAAGATGGCAGTGAAGATCCTGACCGGTGAAGCTGACATCTCCGAGATGCCGATTGAGTACGCTCCGCAGTTCACCAAAGAGTACAATCCGACTCTGTGTGATGCTCTTGGCGTAAGCGTTCCGGATGACTACGTAGCAATCGCAGAATAAATAGGAAGAAATCCAAAAATTCATACAAACTTGACTTACTACGATGGCAGCGAGAAGGGATATTCCACTCTCGCTGCCGTCGTCGTGAAATAAAAAGCAATAAGAATTACGAGGTGATGGAAACATGAACATTATGAGTTTACTGAATGCCCTGCCGGGAGCAGTGGCACAGGGATTGATCTGGGGAATTATGGCGATTGGTGTCTATATCACCTTCCGTATTCTTGACATCGCAGATCTGACCGTAGACGGCAGCCTTTGTACAGGCGCAGCAGTCTGCATTATGATGATCCAGGGAGGAAGCAATGTATGGTTTGCTCTTCTCTGCGCATTTATTGCCGGTATGCTGGCAGGACTTGCAACCGGACTCTTCCATACTTTTATGGGTATCCCGGCAATTCTGGCCGGAATCTTAACACAGCTTGGACTGTATTCCGTGAATCTGAAAATTATGGGAAAATCCAATCAGGCCATCAATGTTGATAAATTTGACCTGCTGGTATCCCTTCGTTATATTAAGAACGTTGCCATTTATAAGAACACCATTCTGATTGTGGCAGTTGTGATTGTGCTTCTGGTGGCAGTCCTGTACTGGTTCTTCGGAACCGAGCTTGGATGTTCCCTTCGTGCAACCGGATGCAATGACAAGATGGCAAGAGCACAGGGCATCAACACCGATTTCAACCGTGTCCTTGGTCTTATGATCTCCAACGGACTGGTTGCTTTCTCCGGCGCACTGCTGGGACAGTATCAGGGATTCTCCGATATCAACATGGGCCGTGGTGCCATCGTTATCGGACTGGCAGCTGTCATCATTGGTGAGGCTATTTTCGGAAAGATTTTCCGCAACTTCGGACTGAAACTGATTGCGGTAGCGATTGGTTCTATTATTTATTATTTTGTACTTCAGATCGTGATCTGGTTTGGTATCGACACAGACCTTCTGAAGCTTCTGTCTGCACTGGTAGTTGCCGTATTCCTGGCAATTCCGACCTGGAAGAGCAGATATTTTTCCAAACCGGTTAGAAAGGGAGGAAACCACTGATGCTGGAACTGAAGAATATTTATAAGACATTTAATGCCGGAACAGTAAATGAAAAACAGGCACTGAAAGGAATTAACCTGACGCTGGAGGATGGTGATTTTGTAACGGTCATTGGCGGAAATGGTGCCGGAAAATCCACCATGCTGAATGCGATTGCAGGTGTATGGCCGGTAGATGAGGGACAGATCATCATTGATGGAAAAGATGTAACCAAACTTCCGGAGCATAAAAGAGCTGCTTTTCTGGGACGCGTGTTCCAGGATCCGATGAATGGAACAGCAGCTACCATGGGAATCGAGGAAAATCTGGCACTGGCACTTCGCCGTGGACAGTCCAGAACTCTCCGCACAGGCATCAAAGCCAGTGAGAGAGAAGTGTATAAACAGCTTCTGTCAACCCTTGGTCTTGGACTGGAAGAGCGCCTGACTTCCAAAGTGGGACTTCTCTCCGGAGGACAGAGACAGGCACTGACCCTTCTGATGGCAACCTTGAAGAAGCCGAAGCTTCTTCTGCTGGATGAGCATACGGCAGCGCTGGACCCGAAGACGGCGGCGAAAGTACTGGAAACCACCGAAATGATCGTCAACCGTGACCATCTGACTACGCTCATGATTACTCATAATATGAAGGATGCCATTGCACACGGCAACCGCCTGATCATGATGATGGAGGGAAACATTATCCTTGACATCCGCGGAGAAGAGAAAAAGAAACTGACCGTGGAAGATCTGCTTCACAAATTTGAGGAAGTCAGCGGCGAGGAGTTCACCAACGACAAGGCAATCCTTGGATAATTTTATGTGGAAAATAAAGACGGGAGAAATGCGATTGCATTTCTCTCATTTTTTTGCGAAATTTCTGAAAGTTTGTCTAAACTAACCAAAAATGAGACCTTAATGAGAAAAAATTATAGAAAAAATTAAGTATAGAAATGGACAACCTTCGACAGATGTGCTAGAATGAATCCGTATGATAAGAGCTGTTTTTACAATGTAATAAAGAGTCTTATGGATTCAAACAAGGAGGAATATTAAAAATGGCCAGAAAAATGAAAACCATGGATGGAAACCATGCAGCCGCTCATGTATCTTATGCATACTCTGACGTAGCTGCTATCTATCCGATCACCCCGTCATCTGTAATGGCAGAGGCAACTGATGAGTGGGCAACTCAGGGAAGAACCAATATCTTCGGACATACCGTACAGGTAACCGAGATGCAGTCTGAGGCAGGTGCAGCAGGTGCTGTACACGGATCTCTGGCAGCAGGTGCTCTGACTACCACCTTCACCGCTTCCCAGGGTCTTCTTCTGATGATCCCGAACCTGTACAAAGTAGCAGGTGAGAGACTTCCGGGTGTATTCAACGTATCCGCTCGTGCACTGGCAAGCCATGCACTGTCTATCTTCGGAGATCACTCCGATGTATATGCCTGTCGTCAGACCGGAGTAGCAATGCTCTGTGAGTCCAGCGTACAGGAGGTTATGGATCTGACTCCGGTTGCTCACTGTGCAGCAATCAAAGGACGTCTTCCGTTCATCAACTTCTTCGACGGATTCCGTACATCTCATGAGATCCAGAAGATCGAGCAGTGGGATTACGAAGATCTGAAAGATATGGTAGATATGGATGCAATCGAGGCTTACAGACAGGATGCTCTGAACCCGAATCATCCGTGCCAGAGAGGTTCCGCTCAGAACCCGGATATCTTCTTCCAGGCTCGTGAGGCATGTAACCCGTACTACGATGCTCTTCCGGCAATCGTACAGGAGTACATGGACAAAGTAAATGCCAAGATCGGTACCGATTACAAGCTGTTCAACTACTATGGTGCTCCGGATGCTGAGAAAGTTATCATCGCTATGGGATCTGTATGTGATACCATCGAGGAGACCATCGACTACCTGACCGCTGCAGGCGAGAAAGTCGGTGTTGTTAAAGTTCGTCTTTACAGACCGTTCTGCGCAGATGCTCTGGTAGAGGCTATTCCGGATTCTGCAAAACTGATCACCGTACTTGACAGAACCAAAGAGCCGGGTGCTCTTGGCGAGCCGCTGTACCTTGACGTTGTTGCAGCTCTCAAAGGAACCAAATTCAATGATACTCCGGTATTTACCGGCCGTTACGGACTGGGCTCCAAAGACACCACTCCGGCACAGATCGTTGCAGTATATCACAACACCGAGAAGGCTAAATTCACCATCGGTATCGTTGATGATGTAACACATCTGTCTCTGGAAACCGGTGCTCCGCTGGTAACCACTCCGGAAGGAACCATCAACTGCAAGTTCTGGGGTCTTGGCGCAGACGGTACTGTAGGTGCTAACAAGAACTCCATTAAGATTATCGGTGACAACACTGATATGTATGCTCAGGCATATTTTGATTATGACTCCAAGAAATCCGGTGGTGTGACCATGTCTCACCTTCGTTTTGGTAAGAAACCGATCAAATCTACATACCTGATCCACAAAGCGAACTTCGTAGCCTGCCACAATCCGTCCTATGTACGTAAGTACAACATGGTACAGGAGCTGGTAGACGGCGGTACATTCCTGCTGAACTGCCCGTGGGATATGGAAGGTCTTGAGAAACATCTTCCGGGACAGGTAAAAGCATTCATCGCTAACCATAACATCAAATTCTATGTAATTGATGGTGTTAAGATCGGTATCGAGACTGGTATGGGACCGACCCGTATCAATACCATTCTCCAGTCCGCATTCTTCAAACTGGCTGCAATCATTCCGGAGGAGCAGGCTATCGAGCTTATGAAAGCTGCTGCAAAGGCTACTTACGGACGTAAGGGTGATGATGTCGTTGCCAAGAACTGGGCTGCTATCGATGAGGGAGCAAAACAGGTTGTAGAGATCAAAGTTCCGGAAAGCTGGAAGACTGCAGCTGATGAAGGACTTGTAACGACTCATGCAGAGAGCGGAAGACAGGCCGCTGTTGACTTCGTTAACAACATCCAGGCTAAAGTATCTGCACAGGAAGGTAACTCCCTGCCGGTATCTGCATTCAAGGATTATGTAGATGGAACTACTCCGTCCGGAACTTCTGCATACGAGAAACGTGGTATCGCAGTTAACATCCCGGTATGGAATGCTGAAAATTGTATCCAGTGTAACAGATGTTCTTATGTCTGCCCGCACGCTGCAATCCGTCCGGTTGCTATGACCGAGGCTGAGGCTGCTGCTGCACCGGCTGAGATGAAGACTCTGGCTATGACTGGTATGGCTGATAAGAAGTTTGCAATCGTTGTATCCGCTCTTGACTGTACCGGATGCGGCTCCTGTGCAAACGTATGCCCGGGCAAGAAGGGTGCAAAAGCTCTCGATATGGCAAATATGGAAGCAAATGCAGCTTGCCAGAGCGCATTCGATTACGCTGTAACTCTTCCGGAGAAAGCAGACGTTATCGCAAAATTCAAAGAGGCTACCGTAAAAGGATCTCAGTTCAAGACTCCGCTGCTTGAGTTCTCAGGCGCATGCGCAGGTTGTGGTGAGACTCCGTACGCTAAACTGATTACCCAGCTGTTCGGTGACAGAATGTACATTGCAAACGCAACTGGATGCTCCTCTATCTGGGGTAACTCTTCACCGTCCACTCCGTACACTGTAAACGAGAAAGGTCAGGGACCGGCATGGTCTAACTCCCTGTTCGAGGATGCAGCAGAGTTTGGTTATGGTATGTTACTTGCTCAGAACGCTATCCGTGGCGGACTGAAAGCAAAAGTTGAGGATATCGTTGCTAATGGCGAGAATGCAGATGTCAAAGCTGCAGCTCAGGAATGGCTTGATACTTATGGAGTTGGAGCAACCAACGGCGCTGCAACTGATAAGCTGGTAGCTGCTCTGGAAGCTTGCGGATGCGACAAGGGCAAAGAGATCCTTGCACAGAAAGACTTCCTCGCTAAGAAATCCCAGTGGATCTTCGGTGGTGACGGATGGGCTTACGATATCGGATTCGGCGGCGTTGACCACGTACTTGCTTCCGGCAAAGACATCAACGTTATGGTATTCGATACCGAGGTTTACTCCAATACCGGTGGACAGTCTTCCAAAGCTACCCCGACTGGTGCAGTCGCACAGTTCGCAGCTGGTGGTAAAGAGACCAAGAAGAAAGACCTGGCTTCTATCGCAATGAGCTATGGTTATGTATATGTAGCACAGATCTCCATGGGTGCTGACTTCAATCAGTGCGTAAAAGCAATCGCAGAGGCAGAGGCATATCCGGGACCGTCCCTGATCATCGCTTACGCTCCGTGTATCAACCATGGTATCAAGAAAGGTATGAGCAAAGCTCAGACCGAGGAGCAGCTGGCTGTAGAGGCTGGTTACTGGCATTGCTTCCGCTTCAACCCGGCTCTGGCAGCAGAGGGCAAGGATGCATTCGCTCTGGATTCCAAAGCACCGACTGGCGACTTCCAGGCATTCCTGGACGGCGAGGTTCGTTACAACTCTCTGAAGAGAGCAAATCCGGAGAGAGCACAGGCTCTGTTCACCAGATCCGAAGAGGAGTACAAAGCAAGATTTGCTTACCTGAACAAACTGAAAACTCTTTACGGAGCAGATGCAGAGTAATCTGTAGAATCCATAAAATGATTGAAAGAGGTGTACCTGCGGGTATGCCTCTTTTGTGGTAAGTGTTAAAGGAGAAAAAGAGGATGTGGACCAGAAAAGAACTGAAGAAAAATGCAAGGTCATTATTGTTTGAAAACTATTGTAAGGCAGTTATTGTGGCTGTCATATTGACGGTTCTGAGCAGTGCTGGACAGGTATCAGTAAGTTATACAGTTAAAAATGCATACTTGGACAGAATGATTGCCGGATTTAGTTTTCGGATGCTGTTAGCACTGGCATTTATACTTGTGGGAGCAGCATTGCTCAGTATAATTGTTCACCTGATATTGACAATCTTTATATGGAATCCCATAGAGGTAGGATGTGAAAGATTTTTTCTTGATTGCAAGGATGAAAGTGCGAAGATGACGGATATGCTCTTTGCATTCAAGAACGGTTATGGACATGTGGGAATGGTCATGCTCTGGCGAACCATTTTTAATACATTGTGGTATTTGCTTTTGATCATTCCGGGTATTGTGAAATCTTACGAGTACATGATGATACCATATCTTCTGGCAGATGACCCGACCCTTACTAAAGAGAAAGCATTTGCTGAAAGCAAAGCAATGATGAATGGAAATAAATGGAAAGCTTTTGTATTGGATTTGTCATTCCTTGGCTGGGATATTCTTGGAAGTGTCACATTCGGTATTATAAAAATATTTTATGCAGATCCTTACAGGTACCTGACACGCGCAGAACTTTATCACACATTAAAAAATCAGAATATGTAACGGCAAGATCGTTGCCAATATCTGGGGGAAAGAAGGGTATATGAAACAACCAACATTAGTTATCATGGCGGCAGGAATGGGAAGCCGTTACGGCGGACTGAAACAGATCGATCCTATTGATCCGCAGGGACATATTATTATGGACTATTCCATTTATGATGCGGTACAGGCCGGATTTGGAAAAGTCGTATTTATTATTAAGAAAGAGAATGAAGCTGATTTCCGTGAGAGCATTGGAAACCGGATGGAAAAACGGATTCCGGTGGAATATGTGTTCCAGGATCTGCACAACCTGCCGGAAGGCTTTGAAGTGCCGGAAGGCCGTGTGAAACCGTGGGGAACCGGACATGCGGTTCTGTCCTGCCTGCCGGTAGTGGACGGACCGTTTGCCGTGATCAATGCAGATGATTATTACGGACAGGAAGCATTCAAACTGATTCATGATTTCCTGGTAAATACGAAGGACGGAGAGAAGTACCAGTATGCTATGGTCGGCTACCTTTTGAAAAATACCCTGACCGAGAACGGTCATGTGGCAAGAGGTGTCTGTGAGACGGATGATCATCAGAAACTGACCGCTATTACAGAAAGAACACGAATTGAGCGCCGCCCGGAAGGACCGGCCTACACGGAAGATGACGGAGCTACCTGGCACGCACTGCCGGAGGATGCGCCGGTATCCATGAATCTTTGGGGATTTTCCGAGAGCATTTTAAAAGAGTTAAAAGACCGTTTCCCGAAATTCCTGAAGGAAAGTATTCCGGAGAATCCGCTGAAATGCGAGTATTTTCTGCCGTTTGTTGTGGATGAACTGATTCGTGAGGGCAAGGCGGAAGTAACCGTATTAAAATCCCATGATCGCTGGCACGGAGTTACCTACAAAGAGGACAAACCGGTTGTCATGAAGGCGATGCAGGATCTGAAAGATGCGGGCAAGTATCCGCAGGGTCTGTGGGAGGATTAATATGTGTACAGCAGCAACCTATCGGACAAAAGATTTCTATATGGGACGGACTCTGGATTATGAATTTTCCTACGGGGAAGAGATCGCAGTGATGCCGCGGAATTATCCGATTCCCTTTCATTATGCAGGCGTTATGCAGCAGCACTATGCCATGATTGGTATGGCGCATATGGCGGGCGGTTATCCGCTTTATTATGATGCAGCCAATGAAAAAGGACTTGGCATGGCAGGCCTGAACTTTGTTGGAAATGCCGCTTATGCAGAGGAAGTTTCCGATAAGGAAAATGTGGCACAGTATGAGTTTATTCCGTGGATTCTGTCCCGGTGCGCAACCGTAGCCGAGGCAAAGGAGGCACTTCAGAAAATGAATCTGACAGGGGCGCCCTTCAGTCCGCAGCTTCCGCCTGCACAGCTTCACTGGATGATTGCAGACAAGGACGGCTGCATTGTGGTGGAATCCATGAAGGATGGACTGCATGTCTATGATAATCCGGCAGGAGTGCTGACTAACAATCCACCGTTCCCGCAGCAGATGTTTTTGCTGAACCAGTATATGCATCTGTCACCGAAGCAGCCGGAAAATCAGTTTTCCGGGGAACTGCCTCTGACTGCGTACAGCCGTGGTATGGGAGCACTGGGGCTTCCGGGAGATTTATCTTCCACATCCCGCTTTGCGAGAGTGGCTTTTACAAAGCTGAATTCCAGGTCAGGAGATTCCGAGGAAGAGAGCGTCAGCCAGTTCTTCCATATTCTGGGGTCTGTGGATCAGCAGAGGGGCTGCTGTGAGGTGGCAGAAGGAAAATATGAGATCACTATCTACACGTCCTGCTGTAATGCCAGCAAAGGAATTTACTATTACACCACTTATGAAAATCCGCAGATCACGGCAGTCAGCATGCATGCGATAGATCTGGAGCGTACGGAAGTGGTCAGCTATCCCATGCTGCAGAAGACAGAGATCCGGTATCAGAATTAAGAAATCTTAAGTGGACAAATACCTCCCATGTAGTAAAATGAGGATACCAAAATGAAGGTAGTTTCATGAAGGAGGATTTTATGAAAAAGAGAATTGCAATTTTGTGTGCATTGATGTTGGGAGTTTCCATGCTGTCAGCATGTGGAAACAATACAGATCAGACCACGCCGGATACAGAAAATGTGGGAGATACCACAGGAGATCAGACAGAGGATGCTGAACAGGAAGAGGTGCCGGATGACGGCATGACCGAAGCCTACGAGGGACTGGTGGACGACTATCGGTCACTGGTAGAGGACCAGTGGGATTATGATCAGATCGCGGAGCACAATTACAGTGATCTGGCCAACATGGTATCAGTGGGATATACGTTGTATGATCTCGACCAGGATGGGCAAATGGAGCTGCTCTTTGGAGAGACCGATACGGAGGATCCGGTGAACCGGATCATTCTGGATGCTTATACCATGGACGGGGATGCGGCAAAGCAGCTGTTTACCAGCCAGGAGAGAAACCGTTACTACCTGGTAGAGGACGGAACCGGATCAGTGCTCATTGCCAATGAAGGATCGAATGGAGCTGCAAGTTCCGGCTGGCTGTACTATAAGGTAGAGAATGGCATGCTTTCTATTCAACAGTCAGTGATTTATGATGCAGGAACAGACGAGCAGAATCCCTGGTTTACTTCCGTGGATGATGACTGGGATGTGAGCAACGACACACCGACGGACGAAGAGACCGCGCAGGCTGTCATTGATTCCTATACCGCCCAGTATGCGGCACTTGACTGGACACCGCTTGCGGATGCCATCGGTACTCCGGCTACGGTGGATTCCAATGTGACGAAGCTGGAAGCCAATACCCCGGTGGAGATTGACGGTCAGACATTTACGCTGGTAACATCCGATCCCAAAGAAAATGATGATATGATCAGCGTCACCGCCCAGTATGGTTCCGACAGTTTTGAGCTGGATGCAGAGACCCTGTCCGTGGGAGATATCTATGCACTGAAGCTGGATGGACAGTACTATGTGCTGGCGGAAACACGTACCTATAATGATTATGCGACAACCTATCTGGTGAAACTGGATGGGGAGAAATTTGCAGTTTCCCAGCAGGATGGAAGTATTGAAAAGGTTCCTTCCAACCCAGCAGACGGCATCGAGATTACATCCAAAGTGGATGTGCTTGGCACATATGGTGGAACCAGAACTTATCATATTGCCAGTGACAAGCTGACTCCGGACGGGGACATGTATCTTTTCAACCATGCGTCGGATGTGCAGTTAAAGGTCAAAGTCTCCATAGAGTGCCGGCTGGAAGGCTCCAACGCAGCACTGAACGCGGGAGAGGTGATTATACCTGCCGGTTATTCCGAAGACGGAACCTTCTATTTTGAACTGGAGGACGGAACGGCAGGAAGTCTTGTGGTAGATCTTGGCGCAGACGGCTTCTATGCAGGCACTATTGGCGGTGTATCGGAGAATGATCTTTTTGAAGCACTGCCCTATGCGGGATAAAAAAGACTTGCAATCAAAAGGACAGAGAGTTACAATAAATAAAACAATTGAAGGCAGGGGAGCTTGTTTGACAGGCTGAGAGGAAGGTAGACCTTCGACCCTTTAACCTGATGCGGATAATGCCGACGTAGGAAGAGTGATATATGATTTTCAGGAGGTACCGCAGTAAGTGGTGCCTCTTTTGTGTATAAAATACAAAAATACTCCGATGAAGGGAAGGTGAAAACGATATTCACGGTAAATCCGTGGCGGATTTGAGGGGGAGCGCCCTGAGATCCTGTACTGAACAGCGATGGGAAGCCGTGTTCCGGCGTGAGAGGAGACCAGAAAGTCTCGACCGAATTTTCCGGATTGGAATACTATTTTTCAGGGAAACGCTGTCAGTCTGTCGTTTTCTCTGTACATGAAAAGGAGTGTATGATCATGAAAAAAAATATGACTAAAAAAATGGCACTGACTGCCATGCTGGCCTGTCTGGCCTTTGTCCTGAACACCTTTGTCTATTTCCCGGCTATGGCGCCGTTTCAGCACTGCGTGGACGTGATCGCAGCTGTGCTGGTGGGACCTTGGTATGGATTTGCGGCAGCACTGCTGTGCGGCATTATGAGAATGCTGTCCGGACGTACCATTCAGGCGGTGACCGGAGCCATCTACGGGCCGATTCTGGGAGGTCTGATTTACAAAAAGACGAAAAATATTTATCTGGTATGGATTGGAGAAGTCATCGGAACCGGATTTTTCGGAGCCATATCTTCCTATCCGCTGATGAAGATGTTTTACGGACTGGATGCGCAGTCTCCATTTTACTATATTCCGTTCTATACACCGTCCGCAGTGGTAGGAGCAGCCATGGGTGTGGCAATTCTGGTAATTTTAAAGAAAACTTCTGTACTGGGACGAATGCAGAATGAACTGGCATAAGGAGATAGATATTTTATGAACAAGTATGCAGAAACACTGCGAAAAGTGCGGGAAAAGGAACCGTTGGTGCAGTGTATTACCAATTTTGTGACGGTCAATGACTGCGCTAATATCATTCTGGCAGCGGGAGGTTCTCCGTCTATGGCTCATGACGTCCGGGAGGCGGCAGAGGCAGCCAGAGGCGCCCAGGCGCTGGTCTGCAATATGGGAGCCATCGAAGATGGTCCTTCCATGATTCTGGCAGGAAAAGAGATGAACAAGCTTAGCCGCCCGGTGGTGCTGGATCCTGTGGCAGCAGGTGGAACCAGCCTTCGAAGAGAAGTGGCAGCAGAACTGTTAAAAGAAGTGAAGTTCAGTTCCATCCGTGGAAATGCGTCGGAGATCCGTTATCTGGCAGGACAGCAGACAGCGGGAAGCGGTGTGGATGTAAGTGCCCTTGACAAGATTACGGAGGAGAATCTCAAAGAAGCGGCAGAGATGGTGCGGGATCTTTCCCGTCGGACCGGAAGTGTCATTGCCGTATCCGGAAAGCTGGATCTGGTATCCAACGGAACAGAGACGGCAGTCTTAAGAAATGGATGTGCCACCATGGCGAGAATCACGGGAAGCGGCTGCATGCTCACTTCCATGATCGGTGCATTTTGCGGAGCCATGCCGGAAGACTGCTTTGCGGCAACCATAGCGGCCATGAGTGTGATGGGAATCAGCGGAGAGCTGGCAGAGGCACGCCGCCTGAAAAACGGCACCGGAAATGCCACATTCCGCACGGATTTGATTGACGCGGTATTTAATATGACAGAAGAACAGTTGACGGAGGGAATGCGATATGAAATACTCTAAAGAAGAGATCCGGAAATCCATGCTGCTCTATGCAGTGACGGACCGGATGTGGTTAAAGGAAGGCGAGAAACTGACGGATGTATGTAAGAGCGTGCTGGAGCATGGCGCGACCTTTCTGCAGATCCGGGAGAAGGATCTGGACGAGGGAACCTTTGAGCAGGAAGCAGAAGAGTTAAAAGCAGTCTGTGCCCAGTATCATGTGCCCTTTGTAGTCAACGACAGTGTGGAGATTGCCATGGACATTGACGCGGACGGTGTCCATGTGGGACAGTCCGATATTAAGGGAAGAGACATCCGTGCCATGATCGGACCGGATAAGATCCTTGGTATTTCCGCGGGAACTGTAGAAGAAGCACAGGCTGCAGAGAAGGCAGGTGCAGATTATATCGGAGTGGGTGCCGTATTTGGAACCAGTACCAAGAAAAATGCAAGAAATCTTTCCAAAGAGAAATTAAAAGAGATCAGCAGTTCTGTGTCCATTCCGGTAGTAGCCATCGGCGGTATCAACGCTTCCAATGTGGCAGAACTGGCCGGATGCGGCGTGGACGGTGTGGCTGTGGTATCTGCAATTTTCGCAGCAGAAGATCCGGGTGAGGCGGCTGCCCATCTGAAAACACTGGCAGCAGAGATGGTGAGCCATGAATAAGCCGTATGCAATTTTTGATATGGACGGAACGCTGGTAGATTCCATGGGGTTCTGGAAGCGTCTGGCATTTGAATATCTGGAAAGCCACGGGGTGACTGAGGTTTCTGCAGAGATTCTGGAACGGATCAAACCCATGACCATGACGGAATCGGCGGCGCTTTTTATTGAGGAATACGGGCTTCCCGGGACACCGGAGAGTGTGGCGGCGGACATGAATGCCATGATGGATGACCATTACCGGAGTGATATTCCGCTGAAACCGGGAGTAAAGGAATATCTGACAAAATTAAAGGCAGCGGGAGTCCGTATGTGTGTGGCATCAGCCACAGCAGAGCCGTTGATGGAAGCCTGTCTGGGCCGTCTGGGAGTGCTGGACGATTTTGAGTTTCTGCTGTCCTGCGAGACCGTAGGGGCAGGAAAGAAGCAGCCGGATGTGTATTTGGAATCTATAAGGCGGATGGGTGCACAGGCATCCGAGACCGCTGTCTATGAGGATGCGATCTATGCGGCGGAGACGGCAAAACGGGCCGGATTTTATGTGGCAGGGGTTCAGGATGAGAGCACTGCGGGCTGCTGGGAGCCGGAAGATCCCAAGGATCCGGACAGTGTGCGGATCAACTGCTGGGAGAAGATGAAACAGCTGGCAGATGAAGTGATAGAAGACTGGAAAGCCGCATCAGCGGAGCTGTAAGAGGAGGAAAAGAGTATGACAAGTGTAGCAATTCAGGTACTGCCGGAGGCAGAAAATGATCAGGAACTTTGCAGAATGGTGGACGAGGTGATCGCTTATATTGCGAGTACCGGACTTCGCTATGAAGTAGGACCTTTTGAGACGTCTATCGAGGGTGAGGATTATGACCAGCTCATGGACATTGTCAAGGAGTGCCAGCATGTGGCAGTCCGCGCGGGAGCGAAGAAAGTATCCGCTTATGTGAAAGTGGTATATCGTCCGGAAGGCGAGATCCTGTCTATTGACCAGAAAATTGGAAAATATAAGAAGAGTAAATAATTTATGCATGCATTTATTATGACCGCCGACAAGGCGCTGAAGAAATTAAAAGAGGGAAATGCAAAGTATCTGAAAGCGGAGACCAGCCGGGGAAATATTTCTCCGATGCTTCGGAAATATACGCACGAGAACGGACAGCATCCCTATGCGATTATCATTACCTGTTCGGATTCCAGGGTGATTCCCGAGAGCATTTTCTCGGCGGGACTGGGAGATCTCTTTGTGATCCGGGTAGCCGGAAATGTTATTGACGATCATCAGCTGGGAAGTATTGAGTATGCGGCGGATCATCTGGGCAGCCCGCTCATTGTAGTGCTGGGACATACGTTCTGTGGTGCGGTGGATGCGGCTATCAATCACGATCCACAGGGTTATATCAAATACATTACGGATGAGATCAAGCTGGCCATTGGGGACGAGCAGGATGATTTCAAAGCCTGCTGTCTCAATGTAAAGCACAGCATCGATATGATCGAGCACAGTCTGGAAATCCATCAGATCGAGGAAGAAGGACTGCGGGTCGTTGGGGCTGTCTATCACATCGAAGATGGAAGAGTGGAATTTATCTGACAAAAATGGTTCCGGGTTTATCGCCGGAACCATTTTTTCATCACGTCATAAATCTGTACCAGTTCGTCTTCCTGGATAATATAGGGCATCATGGTGTACATGCAGGTCAGGAACGGACGGCTGAAGACGCCGTGCTCATAGGCAAACTGCTGGAATCCTTCCAGTGTGGCCGGATCGTAGACATCCACGCAGGTGCAGCCGCCCATAATGCGGACTTCCCGGATGAGGGGATCGGTAAAGCCGTCCATCTCCCGGTGGGAGATTTCCGTAATCCGGTGAATTTTGCTCATATAATCTTCCCGTTCAAAGATTTCAATGCCTTTTAAGGCAACCGCACAGGCCAGTGGATTTCCCATAAAGGTCGGTCCGTGCATGAGAGCCTTCCGGTCATCGTCGCTGTAGAATGCGTCAAATACTTTCTGGTTTGCAACGGTGACGGCGTGTCCGATATAGCCGCCGGTCAGTGCTTTGCCAAGTACCAGAATATCCGGCAGTACTTCGTCAGCCACGAAACGATATCCGGTACGGCCAAATCCGGTAGCCACTTCATCAAAAATCAACAGCACATCATATTCCGTACAGAGTTCTCTGGCACGTTTCAGAAATGCAAGATCATACATCCGCATGCCGCCTGCACCCTGCAGGAGCGGTTCCACGATAAAGCAGTTCAGCTGATCATGATAACGTTCAAAGGCTTCTTCCAGGGCGGGGATTTCCGTAGGAATGTGGACAACCCCTTCTTTTTTATCAAAGGCAAAATGATAATCTTCGTCGTCACCTACCTCCATGGCTTTGAATGTGTCACCGTGATAGGCGTGGGTGAGTGCCAGCACCAGAGGGCGTTTCCGGTCCTGATTGGTGTTGTACTGCAATGCCATTTTCAGGGATACTTCCACGGCAACGCTGCCGGAATCGGAGAAGAAGCAGTAATTGAGGTCACCGGGGAGAAAACTCTCCAGTTTTTCGGAGAGCTTCTGCACCGGATCGTGAGTCAGTCCGCCCAGCATGACATGGCAGCAATGGTCGGCCTGTTCCTTAATGGCGGCGGTCAGTTCCGGGTGTTTGTAACCGTGGATCATACACCACCAGGAGGAGACGGAATCAATGAGTTTCTGGTCTTCTGTATAGAGGTAAACCCCGTTTGCATCTACTATTTTATAGGGTTCCCGCATGGTTTTCATTTGTTCATAAGGATACCAGATCATTTATATTACCTCGTCATAAAGTGCACAGAGCGCGTCGGTGTCCATGTTGAGTTCCGTGTCACCGTCCTGTACTTTCGCCAGGGTTGGCAGTCCGGTCATGTGCTCACACATGAAAATGTTATCGTCCTCCATCACATCTCCCGGATGATAGTGGTTGAAAATCATGCCCTTTAAGGGGAGCTGATGGGCTTTCATATATTCCACGGTCAAAACCACGCTGTTGATGGTGCCAAGTCCGGCGTCTGCAATGAGGATACTGGAGAGGTGGAGTTCCTGTACCACATCTTCCAGCTGAATTTTTGCTTCGTCAAAGCAGATAGGGCAGAGAATACCGCCGCTTCCCTCTACAGTGATGTAGTCATAAGAGTCAGTGACGTCTGCAAATCCCTGCTTCACCACCTCCATGACCACCGGGTGTCCTTCCAGGCGGGAGGCCAGGTGGGGAGAGTAAGCATGCTCATAGACATAGGGACACATGGAAGTGAGGGACTGCTTAATGCCGCTCATGGTCTGAACTGCCAGGGCGTCTCCCGGGATCAGGGTGCCATCCGGGCGGCGGACATTGCCGCTCATTGCTGCTTTATAGTAGGCAGGATTTTTTTCTGCCTCCTGAAGCTTTTTGACAATCAGCCCGGTAATGTAGGTTTTGCCGGTGTCCGTGCCGGTGCCGGTGACAAAGAGCGCTTTGCTCATGGGAGTTACGCCTCCTTCCAGTAGTCCGGAGTTACATCGCGGCCCAGATCAGTTAACATCTGGCGGTCACTGCGGATGGTGGCACAGGCAGCGGTAGTCAGCATATTTCCGGTAATGGTTGCAGAAGCACCTGCCTTAAATGCAGTCTCACCGTCGTTGGTCAGAAGCGCCCGGCCTGCTGCCAGACGGATGTTGGCATCCGGATTGATATAGCGGAAGAAAGCGATGGTCCGTAAAATATCTTCCTCGGAGAGCTCGTGAAGATGTTCGAGAGGAGTTCCCGGAATAGGCATCAGTGCGTTGATGGGAATGGAATCAATGCCAAGCTCTGCCAGGCTGATGGCCATGTCGAGACGGTCTTCCCAGGTCTCGCCCATGCCGATGATTCCACCGGAACAGGCACACATGCCCTCGGCTTTGACTTTCTTCAGTGTGTCAATCTTCATGTCGTAGGTGTGGGTGGTGCAGATATTCGGGAAATTTCTACGGGAAGTCTCAATGTTGTGGTGATAGCTGGTAACGCCTGCTTCATGAAGGCGGTGCAGCTGCTCAGCGGAGAGAAATCCCATGGAAGCACACAGGTCAATCTTACATTCCCGGCGCATGGTCTCGTAAGCGTGGATGGCTTTGTCAAATTCTTTTCCGGTCAGCGCTTTTCCGGCGGTGACGATGGAGAAACGGTCCACACCCTCGGATTCGTTGAGTTTGCAGAGTTCCACGATCTTTTCCTCCGGAAGGAAGTCGTAGACCTCACAGTTAGTATGGTGATGCGCGGACTGGGCGCAGTATTTACAGTCTTCCGGACAGCGTCCGCTTCGTCCGTTGATGATGGAACAGAGATCCACCTTGTCGCCGATACGTGCTTCCCGGATCTGATCAGCTCCTTTGCAGAGATCGTCAAGATCGCAGGTCAGAAAGAAGGAGAGATCGTCTTCCCGGGTCAGTCTTCTTCCGTCAATAATTTCTTGTGCAAGTGCCAGTACATCCATGTTGTGTCTCCTTATGTATACGTAGTTTGTAACTGTACAGAGCCCAGCAAAATTTCATAAATCAGACGTGAAATGCTTGCATTTCTAAGGCTGATTTTGGAATTTTATTTGGCGGACACGCCACACCGACGAAATGCGAAGCATTTTGGAGGTTGGTTCTGAACAGTTACAGTAGTTTTATGATTTTACAGCAGTTTTTACCGTGCGAAGGACCTCAAGTCCGATGACCGGGCGTACCTGCTTTGCAACGACGGCGCCGAGGATACTTAAAGCGATGTCTCCCGGAACAGCCAGTAGGAAACAGTACAGGAACAGCGGCCATACGCCGATGGGCGTATTGATGACATAATTGCAGATGACATAGTAATAAATCATGCCGAATGCATAGACGATCATGAGTCCGGTCAGGTTGGCGGCAAGATAGTTGAGAACGGTCTTGTGTTTCATGTGTTCTGCAATCCATCCGGTGACGAAGGTGCCCACAACGAAACCGATGATGTAGCCGAAGCTTGGCTTGAATACATACCAGAGTCCGCCGCCCTCGCTGAAGATGGGGAGACCTGCAAGACCAAGCACCATGTAAGCAAAGACAGACAGAGAACCAAGGCGCGCGCCCAGGAGCAGACCTGCCAGCATGGTGAAGAGATATTGTAAAGTAAAGGGAACTACCGGGACAGGAATCTTAATGAAAGCGCCCACGGCAATGAGTGCGGTGAAAAGTCCGCAGTAGATGATCGATGTTGTTTTTGCCATTTGTTAACCTCCACAATTATTATGGTTCACAATTATAAAAGGCAGGAGACTGATTGTCAACTAAAAACAAATAAAAGGTTAACAAATGAAATCTTGATTTAATGACAACAATATGTCTGGGTCTACACTCAATTTTTTTCATTTCAATTCCTGCTATTTTGTGAAAAAGAGGAACTAAATTCATATATTTCTATATAGACCCAGAACTGTGATTTTTATTGTATAAACCATCGGCTGTGCAGGAACTTTTTTTATATATTTTCGTCCCAGACCCACGGCAGATTTACAGGCAAATGCAGTAGTTCCAGATGGTTTTCATTTTTGAATTTTATAGCTCGTGATAATAGGGACAGATATCTTCATAATGCCCATCTTTCATCCGGAAACCGCCGGGGATCACACCCAGCTGGATAAATCCAAGACGCTCATAGAGATGTCTGGCGTGAATATTGCTGGCAACGACGGCGTTAAACTGCAGAATGCGGAAGCCATGAAGTTTTCCCTGTACCAGACAGTCGGAGACCAGTTTTTCTCCGATGTGAAGGCCTCTTGCCTGGGAGCTGACTGCATAGCTGGCATTGCAGATATGACCGCACCGGCCGATATTGTTGGGATGAAGAATATAAAGTCCCAGCACCTTGCCAGTGTCGGTATCCTCTGCCACGGCAGTGTACGTCTGCGCTGCGAAAAATTCCTTTCCCGTCTCCTCGTTCAGCAAATCCTCCTGTGGAAATGCAACGCCGTCCTCCACAACCTCATTCCAGATCTGATTCATGGCAGGAAGATCTGCGTCCTGATAGGGTCTGATATTGATATTCATAAACTTTTGCCTCCGAATTATATATATTATCGTTCATGAGTAATGAGTCGGACAGATGGGACAGGCTGTACAACGAACCTCGTGACCGGAAGTGACAGCCTGTGAAAGGAACGTCCGCAGTCCCGGTACTTCATGAGAACGAGCG
>CAVFMZ010000048.1:0-20242 GCA_963623675.1 Firmicutes bacterium CAG:176
GCGGGAAGCACAGCAGCGCCCGGCAGCCGGACAGCCGCAGAGAAACCTGCAGCAGCAAAACAACAATAATCAGAACAGGAACCAGCCGAAGCAGGCAAAGTAAAACGAATAACTGTGAGGTACCAGACAATTAAGAAAACGACACACAGGAAGGCGAGGAAACGATATGCCTAGACTTGGATAGGAAGTACAGAAATGGATTAAGGAGCTGGATAAACAGCTTGAAGGGTTTTTGATACCGGAGAAAAGCAGCGGGACAAGGAAAACAGAGAGATGTCCGATGCGCTGGAGGACAGGGATCAAAAGGAATGGCGCGCGTTTATGCCGTCTTTGAATGCCCTGCTGAAGGATTGGGACGCTACGGAGCGAAAGGCTGGAGATATATCTGCTCTCTGTTATGGTCGATGTTGTAAAAGATGGTGAAATCATTCCTGCAAAAGTGGTATATGTCCGCAACCGCAATAATCGCAAGGAATACCTCTGTCTTAATTCCACAGATGTAAATCTGGATGAGAATGAAAACTTCCAGTAATGCTGAAAACTCAGCTACAGGCTGCATAAAGCTGAACATTGACAACTGAATAATTGCCAGATATTGAATTTTCAAGGTGCATAGCTAAAATTTATGTGCGAAGTTTGAGTTATTGATACAAAAGGCACAGATACGGATTCTATGATGTATACATTTTATGATATGTCAGGAAATTCGGTTCAGGAAAAGAGTCGGTTACGTATGACAGAAGGAGAAACAGGCAATATTGATCACTAAAAACTGTTTGTTGACGCTGACTATCTGGAACAGTATAATTAGTTTTAGAAACAAACATGAAAAGCAGGAGGGCGTTCATGGGAAGCTATCTGAATCCGGGCAGTTTCATATTTAGGAACAGTTTAAATTCCAAAATATATGTTGATAAAAGTGGTCTTATTGAAAAAACAAATGAATATCTGAATACAGAACAGCGCTTTCTGTGTGTCAGCAGACCGAGACGGTTCGGAAAATCCATGGCGGCTAATATGCTGGCGGCTTATTATGATTGTGCGGAAAATACGGCGGAACTATTTGACAATCTGCAGATCAGCAGTTGTGCCAGCTACAGAGAACATTTGAATCAGTATGATGTTCTGAAGCTGAATATGCAGGACTTTCTGAGCATGACTCATGATGTGTCGGGAATGCTGAAGATTTTACAGTCCAGGATTGTTTCAGAACTGAAGCGAAAATATCCGGATTATATTACAGATGAACCATTGATTTTTGCTATGCAGGATATTTTTGCGCAGACGAGAAGACCTTTTGTCATTTTGATTGATGAATGGGATTGTCTGTTCAGGGAATATAAACAGGATAAAGAGGCACAGAAACAGTATTTGGATTTTCTGCGTGCCTGGCTGAAAGATAAAGATTATGTGGCACTGGCGTATATGACAGGAATCTTGCCGATTAAGAAATATGGTTCGCATTCTGCTTTAAATATGTTTTATGAGTATTCGATGACTGCACCTGGTGAGTTTGCGCCATATTTTGGATTTACCGAAGAAGAAGTAAGAATGTTGTGTGAAGAATATCACATGAATTTTGAAGAGGCCCATGACTGGTATGATGGTTATGGATTGACGGCTCATACTCTTACAGGTATTCAGAAATATTCGATGTATAGTCCGAAGTCGGTGGTGGAGGCAATGCTTCGCCATAAATTTGGGACATACTGGAACCAGACGGAAACATATGAAGCTTTGAAACTTTATATTCAAATGAATATAGATGGATTGAAAGATTCTGTTGTAGAAATGATAGCAGGTGCAAAGATTCCTGTTCAGACAGGTACTTTCAGCAATGATATGACGACATTTTCAACGAAAGATGATGTTCTGACTCTGCTTGTTCATCTGGGATATTTAACTTATGATAGTGAACAGGGAACCGTGGCGATTCCTAATAAAGAAGTTTCACAGGAATATATCAATGCACTGAGCACCATGGATTGGCATGAAGTGATGGCATCGGTGAAGGCGTCGAAAGAGTTATTGGAAGCACTCTGGAATATGGATGAAGAAGCAGTTGCAGAGGGAATTGAACAGGCTCACAAAGAAATTTCGGTTTTACAATATAATGATGAAAATTCTTTGAGCTGCACGATTAATCTGGCATTTTATTTTGCAAAGGAATACTATACCGTTATCAGAGAATTGCCAGCAGGAAAAGGATTTGCAGATGTTTGTTTTATTCCGAGAAAAATGCATGTAGATAAACCGGCGGTTATTATTGAATTGAAATGGAATAAGAATGTAAGCGGAGCAATCGCCCAGATTAAGAACAAAGACTATGTGGATGCCCTAAAGGAATATCGGGGGAATTTACTCTTGGTGGGTGTCAACTACGATAAACAGACGAAACATCATACTTGTATGATAGAAAAAATTTCTTTGTAGAGATCAGAGGAGCATAAAATCATGCCAACATTACCAATGAGCTTTACCACGCTGTGCTATCTGGAACAGGATGACAGCTTCCTGATGATGCACCGGGTAAAGAAAAAGAACGATGTGAATCAGGACAAATGGATCGGAGTAGGCGGACATGCGGAGGATTATGAAAGTCCGGAGGACTGCCTTCTTCGAGAGGTGCGGGAGGAGACGGGCCTTACCCTGACTGATTACCGGTTCCGGGGCATTGTGACCTTTTCACTGAAGGATGCAGAGACTCAGTATATGTGTCTCTTTACAGCCACCGGATGGGAAGGAAAGCTGAACTACGATTGCGTGGAAGGCGATCTGGAATGGGTCAGAAAGGACCAGATTAAAGATCTGGAACTGTGGGAAGGAGATAAAGTTTTCTTCAAATTACTCACAGAAGAAGAACCATTTTTCTCACTGAAACTGTACTATCAGCAGGATGAATTGAAGGAATGCGTGCTGAACGGAGAGCGACTAGACTGGAAAAAATTTCTGACGAATTAGAAATTATATTTGAAATATAAATTTTTGATATGCTCCTTGTTTTATTTTGCTGTATGTGATAAGATAAATTTATCAAAAAGAAACATACAGTAAAAGAAAAGGAGGAGCTAATATGTCGGAAGATACGAAAATGATTATGGAAGAACTTGCAAAGATCCAAAGGCATCTTGATGAAATGGAAGCAAGGGAAACAGTTATGGAAAAGAGTTATTTTGATTTAAAGCGTACGATTTTGGAATCAGTAATATATAAACAAGAACTGGAATTGATGAAAGTTAATACATTATCTTTAGAACGCAGTATTCGTGAAATAAAGACGAAAATGCAGGCTGTATAACAATTTGTGAGAGTGTGGTGGAAGTGATCATCTGTCATGCCTATGAACTTTAGCCAAGTTACCTGAAAAAATAAATTTTTAGAAAAAAACAGTTGACATTTCGCTCCAACAGGCATAGAATACAAACAAGTTCAAGCCAATTATATACCAAAACCGATGAGAAAGAGAAGTAAGCTTTCAAGCAAAGTCACAGAGAACCGCAGGTGGTGGGATTGCGGTACGGAGCAGATTGCTGAATGGCCTTTCGAGGGCGGCCCGAAATGAAAAGAGTAGGAGCCGTCGGGAACCAAACCCGTTATCAATGAGGAGTGTATGACAGTACACCGAAAGTGGACAGCAATGTCAAGTTGAGTGGTACCGCGATTATAAGATAATTATAACCGTCTCAAGCAGAAAAAGCTTGGGACGGTTTTTTTGTATATAAAACGAAGGGCAGCCGTTTCAAGCCAGCAAAAAAGCCCTGGATTTTTGAATTGTGGAGGAGAAAGACATGAAAAAGAAAGTAGTAAGCGTATTACTGGCAGCAGCAATGACAACAACCCTGGTAGCTGGATGTGGAAGCACCGGAGTAGCAGACACCGCAGCAGATACTTCTGCAGAGGAGACCACCGAAGAAGCAGATGATACCGCAGCAGATGAAGCAGATGCAGAAGAAACCGCAGATGCAGGTGCTTCCTACAAAGTAGCAATTGTAAAACAGATGGATCACGCATCTCTGGATGAGATTGCAAATGCAGTAGAAGAAGAGCTGGATACAATCGCAGCAGAGAACGGAGTTACCATTGAATATGAGACCTATTCCGGACAGGGCGATCAGTCCACACTGACCCAGATCGGAACTCAGGCAATCGCAGATGGTGTAGATGCTGTTATCCCGATCGCAACTCTGGCCGCACAGGTAATGGCAACCTGCGCAGAGGATACCCAGACACCGGTTGTTTACGCAGCAATCTCTGATCCGGAAGCAGCAGAGCTGACCGGAATCGATTATGTAACTGGTACTTCCGATGCACTGAATACCGATTTTATCATGGATATGATGCTGGCACAGAACCCGGATGTAAAGAAGGTTGGCCTTCTCTATTCCCAGTCTGAAGCAAACTCAACCAAACCGATTGCAGATGCAAAAGCTTATCTGGATGAGAAAGGGATTGAGTACGAAGAGAAAACTGCAAACACCAACGATGAAGTTATCACTGCAGCAAGCGCACTGATCGCTGACGATGTAGATGCAGTCTTCACTCCTACCGATAACGTAATCATGGCAGCAGAGCTGGCTATCTATGAGAACCTGGCTGAAGCAGGTATCCCGCACTACACCGGAGCTGATTCCTTCGTAAGAAATGGTGCATTCACTACCTGTGGTGTGAACTATACAGACCTTGGACATCAGACCGCAGATCTTGCATACGAGGCAATGACCAAAGGTATGGATGATCTGGAAGATTACTATCTGATGGATGGCGGTATCATCACAGTCAACACAGAGACTGCCGCAGCACTTGGAATTGACTATTCTGTATTTAATGACATGGGAGAAGTGGTAGAAGTTACCACAACTGAGGAGTAAGATATGATTTATGTGATTCAGACAGCCCTGGAGCTGGGCTTTATGTACGCACTGGTAGCTATGGCCCTGTTTTTAAGCTACCGGATTCTGGATATTGCAGATATGACGACAGACAGCGGATTTGTACTGGGAGCAGCCGTATCGGTAACGGTAGCGGCAGCAGGACATCCGTTCCTGGCAATTCTGGCAGCGATGGCTGCCGGAAGCTGTGCCGGATTTGTCACCGCATTTCTGCAGACCAGACTGGGAGTTCCTTCGATTCTTGCAGGAATCGTAACCAATACAGGACTTTACACGGTGAACCTGATGGTCATGGGCTGGAGCTCCAATGTGAGCCTTCTGAAACAGAAAACACTGTTTACACTTCTGAAGGACACAGGAATCGGAGGAAGCTGGTATAAACTTCTTCTGGCTGCCGGAATCACGATTGTGGCTGCAATTTTTCTGGTATGGTTTCTGGGGACCCGTATCGGACTGAGTATCCGGGCAACCGGAGATAACGCGGATATGGTGCGTGCATCATCCGTCAATCCGGCATTTACAATCACCGTTGGCCTCTGCATTTCCAATGCACTGACTTCCCTGTCCGGTGCCATTGTAGGACAGTATCAGAAATCCGCAGATATCAACGGCGGAACTGGTATCGTGGTTATCGGACTTGCCTGCCTGATTATTGGCGAGACCCTTGCTGGTCGCAGATCCATGGCAAGAAATGTGATCGCAGCCATTGTGGGAAGTATCGTATATCGTTTTATCTATGCAGTGATTTTAAAGACCGGCGTTGTACCTATCGAGTGCTTGAAGCTGGTAACCGCTATCGTTGTAGCGCTGGCTATTGCCGGACCGGCATTGAAAGAGGGCGCTGCATTCCAGAAACGGAAAATGAGCGCATCCGCGTCCAGAAAGGGAGGCAACTGATATGTTAAAACTGGAAAATATCAAGAAAACCTTCAATCCGGGTACGGTCAATGAAAAATGTGCTCTGCAGGGGCTGTCCCTTCATTTAAAACCGGGTGATTTCGCGACAATCATCGGTTCCAACGGAGCCGGAAAATCCACCATGATGAATGCCATTGCAGGTGTGTTCTATGTGGATGAAGGCTCCATCACTCTGGATGGACAGGATATTACGTTTATTCCGGAGTATAAGAGAAGCCGTGTCATTGGCCGGTTGTTCCAGGACCCGCTTCGTGGAACGGCTCCCCATATGACCATTGAGGAAAATCTGGCGCTGGCATATTTAAGAGCTTCCAAGGGAACTGCTCCGTTCAGCCGGATTTCCAAAAAGGACAAAGAATTTTTCCGTGAGCAGTTAGCGCTTCTCCATATGGGGCTGGAAGACCGGATGAAAAATCCGGTAGGTCTTCTTTCCGGAGGACAGCGTCAGGCACTGACGCTTCTTATGGCAACGATGGTGCCGCCAGATCTCCTGCTTCTGGATGAGCATACCGCAGCGCTGGACCCGGCAACGGCGGATAAGGTGCTGAAGCTGACACAGGAAATTATTGAGAAGAACCATACGACCTGTCTGATGGTTACCCACAATATGCAGCAGGCGCTGGATATGGGTAACCGGACTCTGATGATGGATGACGGAAAGATTGTACTGGATGTGGAAGGCGAAGAGCGCGCCAACATGACCGTGAACGATCTTCTGGAAAAATTCCACAGCAAAGCAGGAAAAGATCTGGATAATGACAGAATCCTCTTATCCATGGAAAAATAAAAATGAACAGAACTGTCCGTAGAAATAAACTTCTTCGGGCAGTTTTTTTATAAATAATCAAAAAATGGTTGCAAAAACAGAAACTTTATGCTAAAGTCAGTCTTAACAGCAATATAAATCAATATTCGGCCGTATCGGCCAAAATTTTCCAAAACAACAATGAAATTGAATGCGACACAAAAGAATGGGGGGAAGCGCAGTGTGTGAATAATATTATCTTTCTTTTGCTGCTTGGCAGAATTGCAGCAGAAGATCTGAAACATCGAAGAATTCCCAATCATCTGGTTATCTGTATGTTTCTATGGGGGATTTATAACAGCGGGATGACGGGAGAATGGGGTTCCTCTGGCAGTTTGTACTTTTGCAGGGGTATGCTGCCGGATGGGCGGGATTATTTAACAAGGGGGATTTTAATGCGATATTTATCTGCTTTCCATACAGACATTGGGACACAGAAAAAAAGTAATCAGGATTCGCTGCTGATTCAGGAAGCGAATACAGCGTCAGGAACTACACTGCTGGCAGTGCTTTGCGACGGACTCGGAGGGTTACAAAAAGGCGAGATAGCCAGTGCATCCATGGTCAGAGCATTTTCTGACTGGTTTCAATATCAGTATCCGGTTCTTCTGAATCAGGGATTTACGGCGGATGGTTTGCGTGAGAGCTGGTCGAAGCTGGTATCTGAAACGCATCAGAAGCTGATTATGTACGGGAAAATGCATGGTTTATCGTTGGGAACAACAGTGGAGGCAGTTCTTTTTTACGAAAACCGATATTATGTATTTCATATCGGAGACTGCCGGGTCTATAAAAAGGAAGGAATTTTACAGCAGATTACAAAGGATCAGACCTATATTCAGCAGGAGATGGATTATGGAAGAATGACTCCCGAGGAAGCCAGAAAAGATCCGAAAAGAAATATGCTGCTGCAGTGTGTAGGGGCAAGTAATTATCTGGCACCGGATTTTATACAGGGAGAGCTGGCACCGGAACAGGGCTTTCTGATCTGCAGTGATGGTTTCCGGCATGTAATCAGCACGGGAGAAATCGCGGAAGGAATGCGCTTACCGTCTTCGTATCATGAAGATCTTATGAAAAAGCGGCTTGAGGGGCTGACGGAACTCTGCAAGCAGCGGGGAGAAAATGATAATATCACTTCGATCTGGATGCAGGTCTGCAGGTGAGATGAGGGAGTGTATACATGCTGAAGATTGGTGATTTACTGGGTGGAAAATATCGAATACTGAGTGTTGTCGGACGGGGCGGAATGAGCACCGTCTATTTGGCGCGTAATGAACGGGCAAATAAAAACTGGGCGGTAAAAGAAGTCAGAAAGAGCGGTGTAAATCAGGATCAGGTTGTGGAGCAGAGCCTTCTGACAGAGGTGGAGATCATGAAGCATCTTAATAATCCGCATCTGCCCAGTATTATTGACGTGATTGACATCGATGACACATTTGTAATCGTTATGGACTTCGTGGAAGGAAATTCACTGGAGAAGGTACTGGAACATGGAGCTGCACCGGAGGCACAGGTGATTGACTGGGCAAAGCAGCTCTGCGATGTATTGTTATATCTTCACAGTTGTAATCCACCGATTATCTATAGAGATATGAAACCATCCAATGTAGTACTGAGACCGGATGGAGTGATCATGCTGCTGGATTTCGGTACTGCGAAAGAATATAAATATGATGAATCGGGAGATGCAACTACCTGTCTTGGCACAAGGGGATATGCAGCGCCGGAACAGTATGGAGGGCATGGAAGAACGGATGCCAGGACAGATATTTACTGTCTTGGAGCAACTCTTTATCATCTGGTGACAGGAAAACACCCGAGCAGTGAACCATACATGAAACCAATCAGAAAAATCAATCCGAAACTATCAGAAGGTCTGGAAAAGATTATTCAGAAATGTACCAGACAGGATCCGGAGGAACGTTATCAGTCCTGCGCGGAGCTGAAGTTTGATCTGGATCATGTAGAAGAGATCGGAAGAAAAGCCCAGAGAAAAAGAAGCAGAAATTTAGGACTGTTTTTCGGCTCAGTTCTGATGGCGGTATTCGGAATTGCCGGTATGGCCGGATTTAAAATAGCTGCCTCCAATGAGACCAGATCCAGCTACGACTATTACATCTCACAGGGTGATGCGGTGGCGGAAGACGACAAGGAGCAGGAACTTTCAGAAAAGACAGAGATTTATAAACAGGCTATTCAGGTGGCACCGGCCAGAAGTGAAGCATACAGGCATTTACTGGATACAATCATTCAGGATAACCGGATTGATATAAAGGAAATACAGGCAATGCAGACGCTTCTGGGACAGATGCTGGAAGGGAATCCGGCTCAGAGTTATTTTCAGAAGCGAAATGAAAAAGAATTTGATGAATTCGCTTATGATCTTGGTGTAAATTATTATCTTTACTGTACAGATAATGGAAAGAGCCTTTCTCTGGAATGGCTGAATTATGCAGCTGACAGTACAACTCTTTCAAAAGAAAAAAGAAGAACGGCAGAAAGTCTTCGGACAATTGCTCAGTCGTATGGAGAGCTGACAAAGAAGGTGAACTCGGAATATACCTATACAGAATACTGGACAGACCTTGACGGACTGGTACAGGACGATCTTGTGACAAATACGGGATATTATATTGCACTTGGTATTTACCGATATACAGCAGGAGAGATCAAATCCCAGATCAATAAGTTCAAAGCGCAGGGCGGTATCGAAAAAGCAGAGATAGAGCAATTGCTTGACCGGATCGAGCAGGGAACAGCGCAGATCGAAACAGAAAATAATCTGGATGAGGAAGATCAGAAACTGGTGGAAGAAATCAGAAACCAGGTGAAAGGCGCCAGAGATATGACGGACATGGCATACGGCGCTTAAGGAGGAAACCAATGGGAATGGAACGAATACAGGCATATAACGCCGGGTTTTATATATGTCTGGTTATCACGATACTTGGAGTATTACTTTCGATCCTGTTTTTCTTCACGCTTCATATTAAAGATGCGTGGAAGATGAGTTCAGGGAGAGCCCGAAATGAAAGTATTCGGAATATAAAAAAAGAAACGAATCAGGAAAAACATTCTGCCGGAGAGAAGAACCAGGTACAGAATACTGACTGGCAACAGACAGAAGTGCTGAACAGAGCGGGAGAACAGCCGGGATCAATCCCTATCAGAGATGGAACGCTGGTATTAAATCCATACATGCAGAACAGTAAGAATTCGTGCGAAAAAATATATTTTTCCATAATCAAAAATATTATGGTGATCCATACAGAGGAAAAAATCTAAGGAGGAGAAAGAAATGCATAAGAGAATTCTGGCATTGATATGCGCGGCTATGTTGATGTCAAATCTGGTTCCTGTTGAGAACTGGAGTATGATTACCCGTGCTGAAGAGCAGGAGAAACAGACAGAAGCAGCAGAGCCTGTTGAAGAAGCAGAACTGAAGGAAGTAACAGAGTTTGTTGAAGAAGCAGAACTGAAGGAAGTAACAGAGCCTGTTGAAGAAACAGAACCAGAGAAAGTAACAGAAATTGTTAAAGAAGAAACAGTTGCAAAAGCAGCTGTACATGCAGATGCTACCGGGGAACCCGTAACACTGGAGTTCAATGCACCGGAGCTGTCAGAGACAGAGATTACATTAAATGCATCATCTGATACTGAGAATGAAAAAGAAAAAGAACTTACCGCAATGCCTGATAATGAAGATGCGATTGTAAGCTGGGAGAGCAGTGATACTACTGTTGCAAGTGTCACATCGGATACAGATGATAATAACAAGGCAGTTGTGAAAGCGGTCAATGCAGGGTCTGCGACTGTCACGGTTACTACACAGGGAGGAAAAACAGCTGAGTGTGCAGTAAAAGTGACCAAAGATGTAGACTCCATTACAATTGAGCAGCCAGCAGAAGCAGAATTTTATCCGGCATTTACAGACAGTGTGCAATTTACAGCTGTTCTTACACCGGATGAAGAATACCGTAATGATTCAACGGTCACGTGGTCAGTCAATGAGGGAAGTACTGCTTCAATAGATCCATCCACCGGAGAACTGACACTTTATGAATTGACAGGAGATGAAGAGACGGTAACTGTTACTGCAAAAGCCGGTGATAAAGAAGACAGTGTTCATATTATCCTGAAAAAAGCTGAGATTACAGAAATTTCTGTCGATGATATCGATGTTACCTATGGAGAAGAAGCACAGCTGACAGCAACTGTAAAGTCTGGTGATGAAACAGTCAGTGGAGACAAAATGCCCTCTCTTCATTTTGAGGAGACAGAAGAAACGGAAACAGCTGAGGTAACGGAAGATGGAAAGGTAACTCCGCTCAGTGCAGGTGCCTTTAAAGTAAAAGTATCCACAGATGGAAATGGTTATTTTAAGCCCGCTGAAAGTCTTGAGAAGGAACTGACCGTGCAGCCCGTAAAACTGCAGGTAAAGGTTACGGAAGGTACGGCAGAGGCACCGATTGTAACAAAAGTCAGCGATGGAACAACAGCACTGACAACAGATAATATCACTGCGATCAAAAACGCATTATTTCTTGAGGGGATTGTCGATGGCGATGAAGTGTCCCTGAAGGTCAGAGATGATGCATCCTGGAGCAGCCTTTCTTATGAAGAGAATAAGCTGGGTAGCAATACGGTATCACTGAACAGCCTGAAGGGTAGTTTTGAACTGGAAGGCACGGACAGTGTTAATTATGTGCTGGATGCCGATGTTCTCGCTGCAAGTGATCTAACTGCAGAGATTACACCGAAAGCACCGGAGACTTCTGATTACGATATGACTCAGGCAGAAGAAGATCAGATGTTTGCCGGGATTCTACTTTCCGCAGGTATAAAAGGAACAGATGAAGCCTACTGGTATAACGAAGCAGGACTTCCCTTGACGGTTGATGAGGGCTATCAGCTGCTGACAGATCAGTATGCGCAGTATACGGACGGTCTCATAACAGAGTCTGGTAAGAAGTATTATGTAAAGCAGACAAAAGAAGACAATACCGTATGGTATTATGGTCCCTATACCATTGAATTACAGTGTGATGGGGATGAGCCGACTTACCAGATTGATGAGATTAAGAAGATCAATTTTGGAAAAGAAAGTACAGCGTTTACCATTATCGTCAAAGATACAAATGGCAGTGGTGTAGATGCAGATTCGATCCGTTATTTTATCGGAGACAACAAGACGATGAAAGAAGACGGAACACTTCCGGCAGAAACAGATTCCGCATGGAAAGAATCCGCCACAGTATTGCAGGATGGAGAAAACTATAAAGTAACAGTGACCGTTCCGGCATCCGGTTATCTTTATATTCAGGCAGCTGACATGGTGGCAAACAACAGCTTTGGAGGACCGTTCTATCTGCTGATTCTGGAAAATACAGCACCGACGGTTACTGTGACCTGTCAGGATCAGGGCTATGATTTTGATGCGCCGAGAAATGCACATACCCTGAATATTACGGCAGAAGATGCCGAAGAAGACGGAACCGAACCGTATTCATATTCCGGAATTCAGTCACTGACTTACAGCCTGAGCAGACAGAATGAAGACGGAACAGCAGGAGATACTGTTCTGACAGCAGTAGATGCGGAAGCTTCCATGCCTCTTACGATGGATGCTGTAAAAGCAGCCAGAACAAAGGTAAAAGATCAGATTGTCCTTCAAAATGATGATCAGGGACAGCCTTTGAACGGCAATTATATTCTGACGGTAACAGCAGTTGATTTCTGTGGAAATGAAACAGTAAAATCCGACTGGACTCTGAACTTTGATAATGAGACTCCGAAGCTTGTAGATGCTTCCTATTATGGATATACCCATATGGGTACAGATGGAAATGTATACTATGGACAGAATGCAACTGCACATCAGATGCAGCTTACCATTCTGGAGAAGAATTTTGATCCAGATCTTGATAATGATTCCAGCATCGTGGTCAAAAAGAATGGTCAGCAGATCACAGAAGGATATACGGTGACATGGGAACATGACGGAGAACTTCATAAAGCGATCGTAGATCTGACAGGAATTGATGGAACGGAAGAAAATGATATTTACACCGTGGAGAGTCTTTATCAGGACCCGGCAGGAAATCAGCTGGAAAAATCTGACACCTGTGAGCTGAGAAAGAATGAATCTCTGAGTGAAGGAAAATTCACCGGTACATCTATGGTAATAGATAAGGTGAGTCCGGTAGTTACCAGGATTGCAACCAGTGAAAACCTGAATGGGGAACCGGATGGCAGTCCGTACGATGGAACCGATTATTATATTAATAAAACAATTACGACGGTAATTACAATTGAAGATGAAAACTTACCGTCTGATTCAACGGAGATCTGGCAGACTTCCATGAAAAAAGATGGAAATGCTGTGGAAGCGGATTTAAGAACTGCAGAATCCGGACAAATCACATTTACAATGGAAGCAGATGGTCGATATTCCGATCTTAAAGCAGCAGGAACGGACCTTGCAGGAAATCCGCTGGTTCTGGCTGAAAATGGATATGAACACGAAACGTGGGATGAGGCAGAAGCAGAAAATGGAACCGTCAGTCTTTCTTATGCAAGAGTGGTGGATACAGTTGCACCGACTGCCGTCATTACGTATAGTTCCAAAGCAGATCCGAATGGATATGATACAGAGTATTACTATAACAAAGACATTACAGCAGAAATTGCAGTAACAGATCAATACGGTGATAGTTCCTGTGGCATTGATCTTACGAAACTGTTTACGGTATGCCGGAAAGATGGACAGGGAACGGCGGAGAATATCAGCAGTGAAAAGACTGTTTATAAGATTGATAAAGAAGACGGAAGATATGATCTTAGTATCTATGGGACTGACCGTGCAGGAAATGCCCTGACTGTCAGAGAACAGACACCGGGTACCACAGATGCATTTGAGGAAACCGTATCCTGTAAAGATGGTTATACCGCACAGTATACCATTATCCGTGACACAACCGCACCGGTATTTACCTTCCAGGTAACTCCGGATGCATCGGTTACAAATCAGAAAAAGCAGGAGGATGGACGTTATTATCTCAACGGAGATTATCGGGTTACTGTTGTAGTGGAAGATACCAACTTTGATGCGGAGAAGGTTTTTCTTGATAAAGGAATGACTGCAGCAGGTGCTTATGACGCTTCTGCAGCTGCAATATCTGATTACAAAAAACTGACCGGTGATACATACAACAATGGAAACAATATCTATACAGACAGCGAAAGTATGGAAGGCGTGTTCCGCTATGCAGTCTATGGAACTGATAAAGCAGGAAACGCCCTGGTCATGAAAAAGGGAAGCGGCATCAATGAGGATCTGGAAGGAACCTGTGATACGAAAGATCTGGAAGGAACAAAAGCATCACAGGAAGAGAATGCCAGAACCTGGGAAGAGACCACAGCAGATACCAGCTGCTATATTATCGTTGATAAAACAAAACCGACAGGAACTCTTACTGTAGGAAACGGAAAAGAGACATACTATCAGATTCAGGTACAGGATGGTGCGGTGGATCAGGCGGAGCCGTACCGGACAGAAAAAGAGGCATATATTCAGATTACATCAGACGACTTCAGCCCGGTACAGATTGCATACACTACGGATCGACTGGAAAATGATGAAGTAAAAGAGGCAGCGGAGACAAAAGGAAATGGCTTCTCTTATCAGCAGAGCCGGGAGAACACTGTCAGTGGAGAACAGATTTTCAGAATTTCCGGTATCAGTATTACTGACCGTGCAGGAAATGCAATTTCTCTTGCAAAAACCAATAAAATCTATCTGGATGTGACACCGCCGACCATGGATGAACTGGCTCCGACCATCTCTGTAGTGGCAACCTCTGAGAGTGATGAGCGTGGAACAAAAGGAACACCTCTCTTTAAGAATGATGTACCGCTTCATATTAAGGTAACCGATCCGTATGGCGGTTCTAAGAGTTCCGGACTGAGTGAAGTGACCTATCATCTGTATATTAACGGATCAGAAGTAGCCGGTGACAGACAGGTACTGAATCCGGAGTCAACTACAAAATGGAATGGCAATTATGAGGATTCCTCGTTGATCTTCGATATTGACAGAACATTTACCGTGAATGCATCCAGCCATAACTACAATGATATCCGGGTTGTGGTAAATGCAAAGGACAATGCGGGAAATACCAATACCAGAAATTATACATTTGGTATTGATGTGACAGCACCGACCATTGAAGTGGAATACGACAATAATGATGCGCAGAACGGACGGTATTTCAAAGCGGATCGTGTGGCAACTGTAACCGTAACAGAGCGGAACTTCAGCTCTGATCTGATCGACATTTCCACACAGTCTTCGAATATCAGCAGCTGGAGCTACAGCAAAGGCAGCGATGCCAATGGTGATGATGACAAGTGGACGGCAGAGATTACTTACAATGTGGATGGCGAGTATACGCTTGATATTTCAGGAGAAGATCTGCTGGGACAGAGTGCGGGAAGTACCAGCTATTCCGGAACAGCACCGCAGGATTTCGTGATTGATAAGACCGCTCCGGTACTGACTCTGGAATTTGACCGGAATGATCCGGCAAATGGCAAGTATTACAACAGCGCAAGAACAGCAACACTATCTGTCGATGACGTGAACTTTGACGGACAGGCAGATATTACCGTAAATGCGTCCGGCGGCGGAGCAGCACCGGCATTTACTTTCATCGGAAAATCTTCTTCCGCAACATTTCATGTGGACGGAATCTACAGCTTTGCCGGTACCGTCACGGATATGGCGGGAAATGTATCACTTCCGGTAGACTGCGAAGAGTTTGTCATTGACCAGACAGCACCGGTGATTACCTTCCATGATGTGGAAGATATGACAGCCTACGGGAAGAGCGACAGTGCATTTGCACCGTATATCACTATCGATGATACGAATTTTGATCCGGCTGGTGTGACAGTTACCATGTCAAGAATGAAATGGGATTCCGAAGAGGAAATGACGGATTTCGGAGGATTGAATGGAAGTACCTGGCAGCTGAAGGAACTGGAGCAGATTCCGGAAAATGATGCGGTCTATACACTGAATGTGAGAGTACAGGATATGGCGGGAAATCCGAACAGCGATGCTGATTCCGTCACATTCTCACTGAACCGTTATGGCTCTGTCTATGTACTTGGTGAAGAGACATCTGCTTTGCTGGAACAGTATTATACAAACGAGGCGCAGGAACTGACACTGACAGAATACAACCTGAGTAATCAGGCAGATTCCTGGATTGATGTGTCCAGAAACAGTGAAGAAGAAAAGCAGCTGACAAAAGATACAGATTATAGTGTACAGCAGCAGGGGGATCCCGGAAATGACTGCAACTGGAAACAGACAGAATATCAGATTCATGCATCCAATTTCGCGGAAGATGGAACCTATAAGGTACTTGTATATTCCAAAGATACGCTCGAGAATGCAACGACCAATGAAAATCCGGCTACAGAAGAATATGCGTCTGTGATTGAATTCTGCAAGGATACGGAAGGTCCGACTGTGACTCTGACAGGTGTGGAAGAAGGCGGATTCTATAATGAAGCCAGCATGCCGCTTCTTGTCAATTATTTCGATAATAACGAAATGGAACGACTGAATATTCAGGTAGTCAATGCGGCAGATGAGAATGATGTGATAGACAGCGTGGAGTATCTGGCAGAGGACGGAGCCATTGAAACGGCATCCGGTAAACTGGAATATACACTGAAAGAAAATGCAAAGGTTCAGAAAGTTATCGTCACAGCAACCGACCGTGCGGGAAATACTTCGGAACCGCAGAGTATTACATTCACTATGTCTACCAGTGCGTGGGTACGGTTCTACAACAATAAACCACTGTTCTATGGAACAATCGCAGGCGTGGCAGGGGCACTGGGAATGGGCTGCCTGATGATTGCGATCTGGCTGAGACGGCGAAGTGACACGAAGTAATTCACATTTTTTTCACAGCCCGCCCATAATTTTAACACGAAAATCCGATATACTTTCTTCATCAACAGAAAACAAAGACAGGAAAGGATAGATGGATATGAAGTGGAGAAAATTAGCGGCAATGGGTTGTATCGTAACAATGACAGCAGTGTTGACAGTCGGATGCGGAGGAACCTCTGCAGATAGCAGTACCAGTACGGAGAGTACAGAAGCCACGGAAGAGCAGGAGAGCGAAGCCGTGACATTACAGGTAACTGCGGTAGATGGCTCAACCATTACCGGTGATGTGGGCAAGATGAGTGAAGCTCCGTCCGGGGATCAGGCACCGGATGGTGACAATGCTCAGAACCCGGATGAACAGGCATCCGACAACCAGCAGGCACCGCCGGAGAAGCCGGAAGGCAACAGCGAGCAGAAACCAGAAGCCGGTCAGGCACCGGATGGTCAGAAACCAGATGGACAGCCTTCGGACGGGCAGCAGCCGGGTGATCAGGCACCGGGCGGCGCACCCCAGGGAAGTCCGTTTACAGCCAGTGGGGAGACGCAGACCTTCACGCTGACAGATACTACAGAGATTACTGTGGAATCTGCTGGCAGTACGACAGAAGGAACTGCGGACGATATTACCGTTGGAAGTATTCTGGAAGTAACGCTGGATACAGATGGCAATGCGCTGACAGTCATTGTGAAAAACATGAATGGTGGAGGAGGCCCTCAGGGCGGCTTTGGCGGCAGCAGTGAGGTGACCAACGGAACCTCTGCCAATACCATGGATGAAGATACATCTGTGGATGGTGAGACCTACTCTTCAACCGGGGATGATGAAAATGCTCTGCGGATAGACGGAGCCACCGTCACATTATCCAATATTACTGTGGAAAAAACAGATGGAAGTTCATCCAATACGGAGGATGGCGACTGGTATGGACAGAACGCAGGCCTGCTGGCTTTGAACGGTGCGACAGTGAATATCAGTGGAGCCACTGTCAATACTAGTACCCAGAATGGAAACGGGGTGTTCAGTTACGGGGAAGGAACGACGGTCAATATCTCCGATTCTACGATCCGGACAACCGGAAATAATTCCGGCGGTATCCATACGACCGGTGGCGGTACCATGAATGCAGACAATCTGGATGTAGAAACTTCCGGCAATTCAGCGGCGGCCATCCGCAGTGACCGGGGAGGCGGAGATGTAAATGTGACCGGCGGTACTTATATCACCAACGGAACAGGAAGTCCGGCTATTTACTGTACTGCGGATATTTCCGTGGAAGATGCAGAACTGACAGCCAATGCCAGTGAAGGTGTCGTTGTGGAGGGAAAGAACTCCGTATCATTAAAGAACTGCAATCTGGTATCCAGTATGGATAATACCTATAATGGGGATTCCAGTGAAAATATTCACGGTATTATGATTTACCAGAGCATGTCCGGTGATGCAGAGTCCGGAACGGCAAGTTTTTCGTCTGTAGATGGCAGTATCACGGCTAAAAAAGGAGATCTCTTCTATGTCACCAATACAGACTGCGAGATTTACCTTCAGAACACGGCGCTTACCATGGAAGATGCGGAGGGCGTTCTGCTCAGAGTAGAAGGAAATAACAGCTCCAGAGGATGGGGAACACAGGGTGCCAATGGCGGTACGGTTTCCATGACGACGGAGAAGCAGACTCTGGATGGAGATATTGTGGTGGATGAGATTTCCAGCCTCAACCTTACCATGGATAATGGCACGGCCTTTACCGGAACGATCAATACATCCGGGGATGCAGGTACGGTCAATGTAACGCTTAGTGATGATTCTACCTGGACCCTGACCGGGGACAGCTATGTCACCGGTTTTAGCGGTGATTTGTCTAATGTGACAGCCAATGGCTACCATTTGTATGTAAATGGAGAGCAGGCACTTTAATGCCTGTTTGAAGTCGAAATTATGGAAAAAGAGCACAGAAAAATTTTCTGTGCTCTTTTTGAAATGCTTTAAATTTTCTGTATTTCTCGTTAAAATTTAGATTATTCTTGATATAAAAGTATACAATGATACAATAGTACAAAAAATATGCTGAGGGAATGAAGGGAGAATACAGAATGGAACTGATAACAGGATTTGTAAATGAACTGGATGGACTGGTATGGGGATGGCCCATGATCATTCTGCTGCTTGGAACCCACATTATTATGACAGTATGCACCGGAGGAATCCAGAGAAAGATCGGAACAGCCATTAAGCTTTCCGTGACGAAGGATACAGAAGCAGAAGGTGAAGTCAGCCAGTTCGGAGCATTGGCCACAGCGCTGGCATCCACGATCGGTACCGGTAATATTATCGGCGTGGGTACGGCCATTTACCTTGGCGGTCCCGGTGCGGTACTCTGGTGCTGGCTGACTGGTGTATTCGGCATTGCCACCAAATATGCAGAGTCACTGATTGCAGTGAAGTACAGAGTAAAGACTTCTGACGGACGTATGCAGGGTGGTGCCATGTATGCATTGGAGAGAGGCCTTAATATGAAGTGGCTGGGACTGATCTTTGCATTCTTCGCAGCGTTTGCTTCTTTTGGAATCGGATGTGCGACACAGGTCAATGCAATCGCAACCGTATGTAACGAAAATCTTGGTATTCCGGTCTGGCTGGTAGGTGGAGCAGTTGCATTCTTTACCGCACTGGTTATTTTCGGAGGAATCAAATCCATCTCCAGTGTCTGCGAGAAACTGGTACCGTTTATGGCATTGTTCTATGTGCTTGGATGTTTCGTAATTCTCTGCATCAACGGAGATTTCCTTCTTCCGGCACTGAAGACGATCGTAACGCTGGCATTTAAGCCCGGTGCAGCAGCAGGCGGCCTGACTGGCGGCGGTATCATGCTGGCACTGCATTATGGAGTTGCAAGAGGACTGTTCTCCAATGAATCTGGTATGGGATCAGCTCCCATCGCAGCAGCCGCTGCACAGACCAGAAACCCGGTACGTCAGGCACTGGTATCCGCAACCGGAACCTTCTGGGATACCGTTGTTGTATGTGCCATGACTGGTCTGGTACTGGTTACCAGTATTATGAAGAATCCGAACATCGATATTTCCGGTGTCAATAATGGCGGCGTCCTGACGACTCTGGCATTTGACCAGATTCCGTACATAGGACCGATGATTCTCGTATTTGGAATTATCCTCTTTGCATATTCCACCGTCCTTGGCTGGGCCTATTACGGAGAGCGCTGCGTAGAGTATTGTTTTGGCAAGAAAGCGCTGATTCCTTACAGAGTCGTTTACATTGCAGTTGCAGCTATCGCACCGGTTGTTGCTCTTGATCTGGTATGGACCATTGCAGATATCCTGAATGCCCTGATGGCCATTCCGAACCTGGTGGCAGTGCTCCTGCTGTCTCCGGTCATTATCAAAGAAACCAGAAAATACATCAACAATCTGGATGCACGCAGTGACGAGGCTGTTCCGGTAGTGGATGCAGGGAAAGAAGATGCAGCTTAAACTTCTATATTATATAGGAAAGAACAGAGTCCCCGGGAAAGCGGTATTGCTTTCCCGGGGCTTTCTGTATTATAATACAGTGGAATATGTAAAAAAGGAGACTACATCAAATATATGATGAACATTTTATTTGTATCTCTCGGCTGTGACAAGAATCTGGTAGATTCC
>CAVFMZ010000049.1:0-19306 GCA_963623675.1 Firmicutes bacterium CAG:176
CTACATTTGTAAGGTTGTCAAGTAACTCCTGAAACATACCCGTTCCTCCTTTTTTGGTGTTTCTTTAAAGCTTATGCTTTACTCCCTCAGACTTATGCCGCAATGCCGCCTATAACAGAGATTCCAGAAGCTGCGGTGCGGGACGCGGAATAACAGTGCTCTCCACATACAGCTCTCCTACCTGTTTTGCTGCTTCGATTGCTGCACGGACAGCTCCTACATCACCGGTCAGGACTACAAATCCTTTACCGCCGATGGCATAGCCGGTCCGAACTTCGATCAGGGTGATCTGAGCTGCTTTCGCTGCTGCATCCGCTGCTTCAATGGCCGAAGCAATGGAATAATACTCGATCACGCCGATGGCCTGAGGATCCGTCACTTCTACAGTGCCGGAAATTGCCGGAAATACCTGCTCATGTACGCTGGGAATCAACAGACTGTCAACAATAAATTCTCCTCCTGTCGCTTTTCCTGCTTCCAGAGATGCTCTGACAGCGCCGGTGTCCCCGCCTACAATCACCATATATTTTCCCGGACAGACAGTGACAGAACGTAAAAGTTCCACCTGCGCGGCTTTTAACATAGAGTCACTGGTCTCAATGCCTCTGGCAATACTGGACAGCTCTACCATGCCGATCGCTCTTCCCATCTCTTACGCCTCCCTTCTACTGATCCGAATGCCTTTCGGAGTCACCTCTTTTACAACTCCGTCAAAGCCTGTATGGATGTTTGCGGATAAACCTTCTGCGCTGGCAGCAACCAGGTCATCCTTCTTTACAGCATCACCTGCAGCCACTACCGGAACTGCCGGTTTGCCGATATGCTGTGATAATGGAATCAATACTTCTTTCGGTTCTACCTCGAAAAGTTCCGGTAGACCATGGAATACATATTCGTCCAGTCCAAGACGGGCGATCAGGCGTCCGGTTGGAATTCTCCGATGCTCCAGCATGTCGCTTGCCTGCGGATGCTGATTCTTCTCCGGCTGGATTCCTCTCTCCCGTAAGAGTCCCTTTGCATAATCGTTCATCTTTCTCGGTGACAGCCCCATCGGACAGGAGAACATCTCACAGGTACCGCAGCTGCTGCAGTTTGCCGCACTGCCGAAAGCCCGCTCAAATTCTGCCGGATCGGTAATGGATGCCTGTCTCCAGATAGTCCTCATAATCATATGAGGCTGCACATTGTGGCCCAGCAGATGTCTCGGGCAGAGGTCTGTACAGGCTCTGCACTGAAGACAGGCTGTTGCCGCCTGATGTGCCATGCGCTCCACACTCATAGTGGCGCGTTTTACAAGATAATGATCCTTCGGAAGTACCAGAAGATTACCGGTCGTCTTGGTGACAACAGCATTTTCAATCTCTTCTCTGGTCTTCTGCATCTTGCCCATCATAGGGCCGCCAAGAATCACCACATAATCTTTTACCAGAAGGTGTGCTTTCTTCAGGACTTCCGTGATCGGAGTACCGATCGGTGCATGGCACATAACCGGAGTCTCTACTGCACCTGTAATGGAGAGGAATTTCTCATCCACCGGTTTTCCTTCCAGTGCGTCGGCAATATTGAGAACCGTGCCGACATTTTCTACCACACAGCCTACGTTCAGCGGAAGTCCTCTTTCCGGAACCACTCTTCCGGTCACCTGGTTTACGAGCACCTGCTCGTCACCTGCCGGATAGTAGGTCCGCATGGTAAAGATCTCCACATTGGCTCCCAGTGCTTTGACTGCGTTCTGAAGAGCCTCTGTCTCTCTTACATATTTTGCTTTTAATGCAATCACTGCATGCGATGCTTCCAGATGTGCAGCCATCTTCTCCACGGTCGCTACAATTCTTTCCGCATAAGTACGGCACAGATATTTATCTGTCTCAATCAGCGGCTCACACTCCGCTGCATTGATAATCAGATACTCTGCCTTCGCATTCAGCTTTACGTGGGTCGGGAAGCCGGCTCCTCCGGCTCCCACTACACCCGCTTTCTGAATGGCTTCCACCATTTCCATACTGATCACCGCCTGTCTTAAATCAGCGACTCGTCGACTTCCTGGTCATCCACGATTCCGACGATGGTTGCATCCACCGGAATATTCTGACCACCAGCCGCACCACGTGCTGAACTTCCGCCTACATAGAGAATCTTCTCTCCCACGCCGGCACCGATAATATCTGCTGCCACAATGGGCGTCTCGATGGGATGGTCATTCAGAAGATTCAGCGGCTGCACCACCAGAAGCTTTAATCCGGAAAGGTTATCGTCCTTTCTGGTCGCCCAGATGTTGCCGATTACACGTCCTATCTTCATGCACGGGCTCCTTTCCCGTCAGCTGCGCCTTCCTCACGCACAATACGGATCCCGTATTTCTTCGCGTACTCTTTTGCAAGATCTGACAGAATCGCCTTCTTACCTACCTGGATGCAGGTAACTTTCTCTTCCCGGGCACTGATGACATCTCTCTCTGTAATGATGCGTTTTGCCAGCTGTACGGTTTTATCCGGGGCTGGCTGTTCTTTCTCTGCGACGGGTTCTTCTTTCTTCGGAGCAGATGCCGTCTCTTCTGAAACAGCCTCTCCCAGAACAGCTGCTTCCAGCTGATCTAAGGGAACAATGGTCACTCCGTTCTGCTGAAGGAATTTTAAGTTTTCTTCCAGACGACTGTAATAGCCGGCCGGCGCCGTATCCTTATAGTGATACAGTTCCACTTCTTCCTCCGCGATAAATATCCTCTTTCCAAGGAGAAGTGCGGTTCCGAATCTTCTGGTGTAATCGTTGTCGAAGATTCCGTTGGCAATCTTTCCAAGGGATTCGTTGGTCAGTGTAAAAGCGATCACGCCTTCATAGGAAGCTACATCGCATTCTTCTTCCTTCAGCAAAGCACATTCCACACGGTAGCATTCTGCGAGTTTTTTGCTCTCCAGCACCGGATGGCACGTCATTCCGTGGTCTTCCGCCAGAACCAGAAGTGCCGGCTTGTTCTCATCGGCTTTTGCCGCCGCTGCCGCTTCTTCTTTTTCCAGTTCTGCCACACGTTCCTGTACTTTTCTGCAGATCTCACTGATCATAGCATCCAGTTCCACGCGCTCCCCTCCTTTCCATTTTTTATTTTTACTTATAGTACTTCAGAGCAACATTCGCAAAATCGTCTCTACGAGACTTTTCTTTTGCTCATGTATGGCTTCTCGCCATATACATGTTCCGAAATATGTTCTCTTATGCAAGCATGAATCACATATTTCCGGACATGTGCATTGCTCTGAAGTTATTTACAGTTCATGGCGATACCTGTCGGTGTGACAAGGAACGGATCTGCCGGCTTGATGGTCTGGATTCCCGTCTCCTTCTCAATAATCTTCTCCATACCGGTCAGACAGCAGGTACCTCCGCACAGATAAATGGTATCCACATTTTTTGAAGCGATATTTTTCTTTACAATCGTCGCCATTTTTTCAATGACCGGTTTCAGAATCGGAAGAATCTCCCGATGTCTGGAATAATCCTGTTTGATGGCTTCTGCCTCAGCAAACGGAATATGGTAGTTTCCGGAAAGCACTAAAGTCAGGTGGGTACCACCTGTCGGTTCGTCTGCGATCTCCACCACCTTGCCGTCTTTTAAAAGTGCAAGTCCTGTGGTACCGCCACCGATGTCCACGATGACGCCGTCCGAAATCTGATAAATGGCATTGGCTGCGCTGGGTTCATCCAGCACTGCCGTTACTTCCAGTTCTGCGCCTTCCGCCACATACGTATGTGTCTTGACGCTGTCATCCGTTCCTGCCGGCATGGCAATGGCACAGTTTACCAGTTCTTTTCCAATTCGCTGCTCCAGTTTTGCCTTCAGAGCTTTTACAATGTTCAGCGCTCCGAGATAATCGACGACTACGCCGTCCCGAAGTACATCTGCTGCCTGTTTCTCACAGGCAATGGGATTGTTTTCCTCATCCAGCACCACCATTACGATGTATGCGGTACCCAGATCCAGACCAACTTTCAGTTTGTCTCCTACCGGAGTAAAAGTCTTTGTCTCTGACTCGGCTACCCGTTTCATGTATGTCTCTACCCGTTGAATATCCATCTGTGTTCCTTTACTGCTTTAATATTTTTCCAAGAGTGAATCCGCTGACCTGCGCCGCATTTGCCTCATCAAAATCGATGTGCATCTTGTAGCGGAACTGATCGCTGACACGAATGACAACGTTATCAAAAGTCACCGGTCTCTCGGTCATAATCTGTACGCTGACACGCTCCTTGTCCTGAAGGTCAAGCTTTGCAGCTACCTGCGGTGGAACATGTACGTGGGCTCTTGCCACGATTACAGCGGAAGATGCATTAAGTGTACCGTTCGGACCTTCAATAACCACCGGTCCTGCATCTCTTAAATCTCCGGATTCACGTACCGGAGCTTTAATTCCCAGTGCCACGCAGTCACTGATGGAAAGTTCCACCTGTGTTGCTTTCCGCACGGGTCCCAGTACTGCCACGCGCTCTTTCTTTCCTTTCGGTCCGATCAGAGTCACGCGCTCTTCACTTAAAAACTGTCCCGGCTGAGACAGTGGACGTTTCGGATGAAGCACTGCTCCTTTTCCGAATAACAGTTCCACATCCTCCTGCGTCAAATGCACATGTCTGGCGGATACTTCCACCTCTACCAGACCGCTCTGTACGATAGAATCCACTACCGATTCGATAAACTGTTTCATCACGTCTCCTGATTCTGGATCTTTGCCAAGTACTTGCACATAATAATATGTACGGCACTGGACATCCGGTTCAGTTCTTCTATGATATCTGCTCTCTCATAATTTTTTCCATTATGGAACGCGGATGCAGCCGCTACTTCCGTTTCACGAACTGCCGTTCTGAGCTGATTCAGAAGTGCATAGGTCTTTCCAAGTTTGTAACTCGGCAACACCATCTGCTTTACCTTGTAATATTTCATAGGATTGTGGGAATGTGCCCGCAGCTCCTCGTGAGTCAGTCCGATAATCGTCTCTCTGGTAAACGGTTCATCCAACACATCACAGCGCATCATCTCGCGCAGACTTACCAGAATATCCTCCAGATCATCGATAAATTCCTGATCTTCCTGCATTTCCAGCAGAATGGTCTGATTCAGCACAAAAAGTGCCTCCAGGCTGTCCAGTTTCCCACGGAATACAATCCGTTTGTCATCCTTGTTCACCAGAACATTTCTGACAAGCTGGGTCATATGCTCCGGTTTCTCATAATAGAATGCACCCGTCGCATCATCCACATATTTGGGTTTCGGCGGTGCCGGAGTGGCGACTGCACTTTCCGGGATGCCCGGAACTTCTGTAGCCGTGATCTCCACTTTTTCTTTCGGGAGCGGCTTATCTTTTTCCTTGATAATTTTGATCTTTAACTGCTGCAGATATTCTCTTGCTGCCGGAGAAAGGATCTGTCCATCCGGTATGACATAAGTCTCCGGTTTGGATGCTCTTAATTCATCCCGCAGAATTGCTTCTGTAATTACCTTCATCGCAGTTAAGCCACCTCCTTATCTCCTATATTGTCCGACCGCCCGGATACGCGGGCGGCCGGCACTTACTCACTTATGATAAGGAGGGTAAAATAGCCTCAACTTCCTGATGCGGTCTCGGAATTACATGAATGGAGATCAGCTCGCCCACACGCTCAGCTGCTGCTGCGCCTGCGTCTGTTGCTGCCTTTACAGCTCCTACATCGCCGCGTACCATAACGGTTACCAGTCCGCCGCCTACGTGCTCTTTACCGATCAGAGTTACGTTTGCTGCCTTTACCATTGCATCTGCTGCCTCGATAGAAGCTACAAGTCCTTTTGTTTCAATCATTCCCAGTGCCTGTGTTACTGCCATTTTTCTTTCCTCCTTGATCTGTACATTCTGTCTGTGACAGTGAATTTCTTAGCCGAGGTGTGGAAGAATTGCTTCTACTTCCTCATGCGGTCTCGGAATTACATGAATGGAGATCAGCTCGCCTACACGCTCAGCTGCTGCTGCGCCTGCGTCTGTTGCTGCCTTTACAGCTCCTACATCGCCGCGTACCATAACGGTTACCAGTCCGCCGCCTACGTGCTCTTTACCGATCAGAGTTACGTTTGCTGCCTTTACCATTGCATCTGCTGCCTCGATAGAAGCTACAAGTCCTTTTGTTTCAATCATTCCCAATGCCTGTGTTACTGCCATTTTTCTTTCTCCTTTTCTTAATTACTTACATAGAACGAAGTCTTTTTACGATCTCGTTTACAACTGCATCGATATCAACATCTTCCGCCTTCGATCCTCTGCATACGCCACCAGTACAGGTCGGAAGTCCTGCCTTGATCTCATCAAGTTCCAGAAGTCCCTCTGCCACATGGCGTTTGTTCAGCAGATTCATCGGTCCAACGTTCTCAGATGTAGCACTTCCACCGATAGCTCCACAGCCAAGAGTCAGTGCCGGCATCAGTCCGGTGGTTCCGCCGATACCGCCGAGGGCACTCGGGGTATTTACGATGATACGGGAAGCCGGAACTCTCATGGCAAAGTATTTTACCATCTCCGGATCCTTTGTATGCATACTGAACGTATGGCCTGCGCCCTCATAATGCAGAATATCCTGTGCCAGTTTACAGATTCCCTTATAGTCATCTGCGGTATAGAACGCCAGGATCGGAGCCAGCTTCTCATTGGAATATGGATGGCCGCGTCCGATACCGGTCTCTTTTGCAACCAGCACCTTGGTTCCTGCCGGAATATCAATACCTGCCAGGTCTGCGATAACCTGTGCGCTCTTTCCTACAATCATAGGATTCATGGTGCCGTTGGCTCTTAAGATGAACTTGCCGAGTTTTGCAATCTGCTCGTCGGTCAGGAAGTAAGCTCCCTGTTTTTCCATCTCTGCTCTTACAGCTGCTTCCATATCCTTATCGCATACAACGGACTGCTCAGATGCGCAGATGGTTCCGTTGTCGAACGTCTTGGAATCCATGATCCGCTTTACTGCCAGCGGCAGATCTGCGGTTTTCTCGATGTAAGCCGGTCCGTTTCCGGGACCTACGCCGATAGCCGGGGTTCCGGATGAATAAGCGGCTCTTACCATGGCGCTTCCGCCGGTAGCAAGGATCAGCGCTACGTCCGGATGTTTCATCAGGTTATCCGTTGCCTGGATGGTCGGAATCGTGATACAGGATACAAGGTTCTCATTGCCTCCTGCCTCAGCGATTGCCTGACGAATGACTTTTACCGCTTCCAGAATACAGTTTCTTGCATTCGGATGGGGTGAAAATACAATCGCATTTCCTGCTTTAATGGAAATCTCGGATTTGTAAAATGCGGTGGAAGTTGGGTTCGTGGATGGGATCAGTCCGGCGATGACTCCTACCGGAACTGCAATCGTGCGAACTTTCTTCTCTTCATCATATCCAAGTTCTCCGATGGTTTTCATATCCTTGATGTGCTCATACACATCGCGGCTTGCAAATACATTTTTAATTACCTTGTCAGCTTCGATACCAAAGCCGGTCTCTTCATGGGCCAGTTTTGCCAGACGCTTTGCATTGCGTACACCTGCATCCGCGATGGATTTTACAATCGCATCCACCTCTGCCTGTGACTTCTGGCTTAACTCTTCCTGAGCAGCCTTTGCCTTTTCCACCAGCTCACGCACTTCCTGTACTGACAACAGGTCTTTATCATATAACTGCATAAGCAACTTCTCCTATATACTATGACTCTTTAAACTCTGTTATCTTCTGAATCAGCTCCTGTTTCTTTGCGAAACGGATCTCAGCGCGGGTCATGTTCTTAATCTCCATTGCCCTTGCCAGTCTTCTGAGTGCATCCACCCCCATGGTCTGCATCTCTTCCACCGTTACATCCTGCGGAGCTTTCTCCGGTTCTTCCGGTTTCACGGGTTCAGATTCGGGTTCTGCGGGGACTTCCGGTTTCACGGGTTCAGATTCGGGTTCTGCGGGGACTTCCGGTTCCACTGACGGTTCCGGTTCTGATGGAGTTTCCGGCTCAGATGGCTGCTCCGGAGGAGTTGGCTCTTCCGGTGCATTTCCGCCTTTGAGCATCTTTGTCACGTCATCCGCCGGACGCGGGATCACATGAACACTGATGACGGTACCGACTCTCTCAGCCGCTGCTGCGGAGGCATCCATGGCAGCCTTGACGGCTCCCACATCACCTTCCACCAGGACGGTCACCAGTCCGCCTCTTACTTTTTCCACACCCAGTCTGGAAACATTCGCTGCTTTCAGTGCGCTGTCCAGAGCTTCGACTGCTGTAAGGTAACCATATACTTCAATCATTCCCAATGCCTGCATATGTTCCTACCTCTTTTATCTTACCCGCGGCTTTTGCACCGCGGGAATTAAGTCTCACGCTCTGATTATTCCATAGGATTGTCTGCTACAAACTCTACAGCTGCTGCAAATGCATCACAAGCTGCCTTGCATGCGGACTGGCTTCCGGTCAGCAGTGCGCCGCCGAAGTTGGTCTCTGAAGGCGGAGCATACAGAACACACATTTTTACGTCTGCTGCTTTCAGAGCTGCATCCACACCGTACATAGCCTCCAGAGGAGGTGCGATCAGGTATGCAATCGCCTCGCCCTCTTTAATGCCTGCGCCCTCGGAAAGGTAAGAACCTGTTCTGGAAATGCAGTGTGCATAGTAGCAGATGGAATCGTCGTCATTTGCAGATACGAAATGTGCCTGATTCTCAATCACATCAACAGCTGCCTCAAGGCCGCTCTTTACTTCTGCCGGGTTCGGTCCTGCCAGGATACCGATGATTTCTCCTGCCAGCTTGGTGTTTGCGTTAGCAGCACCGCCGTAGAAGCTCTTTGCATATACAACCTGAACGTCAGCTTTCTTGGTAGCCTCATCCAGTGCGGTATAGGTAACATCATCACAGTCTGCTGTGATCAGGGCCAGAGATCTCTGATCCGGTGTCAGGTTTAATTCTTTTGCCATTCCCGGGCTTACATTCGGGATGAGTTTGGTTGCAAGCACTGATGCTTTCAATGGATCGCGTTTCATTTTATTCCCTCCGTTCGACTTAAAGTTTCAGATCTGTACCACTTGCCTTTGCATCAAGGATCTTCTTGATGATATCAGCAATATGTGCGCCGGCCTCTGCCGGAATCGTTCCATCTTTATGGATGTTGGATACAACGGTTCTTCTTGCCTCCGGCATTCCAACAGTTGCTTTGTAAGCAATGTATGCGGACATGGACTCTGCGGTAATCAGTCCCGGACGCTCACCGATGAGTACACAGGTAACGTCTGCGCCGGTGATCTCGGAAATCTGGTCCATAGCTCCTACACGGCCATATTTTACGAAGAACGGGATACCGTAATCGATGCCATAGCTCTTAAGTCCCTGCTCGATAGCCGGCAGTACATCGCCTACATTAGCTGCGATTGCCGCGGAACTTAAGCCGTCAGATACATAGATCTGTACGGTCGGGTGCATCTTGCATTTTGCCTTTACGTCAGCAACTGCCTCATCACTTAACACACGCCCCAGATCCGGGCGGGTCAGATAAGTATCTTTGCTGTCGCATTTGGTCTGTACGGTAAACAGGCCCATCTTATCGATGAAATCCTGGTCTACATCGTTAAATACTGCATCCTGTGCTGCGGAATGTGCTGCACGGAATTCCAGAACCGGAAGTGTCTTATAACGGGCACCTGCTTTGCCGATACCCAGACGGCAGGGAGCGTACTGTTTCAGATCATAGTATGCTTCCTTCGCTACCGGATTTTCTACCAGATACTGTGTTCTCAGATCGATTGCTGCCACATCATCCCAGCAGCCATCCTCTATCTCAGTGCCATTCTGTGCGGAGGCTTTGCCTGCCACAGCAGCTTCTACTGCGGAAGCAGTTGCGCCATCGCTCACGTTCATCTCTGTAAGCACCTGTGCAATAATATCTCTTAAATCTTTCTCGCTCACCAAAGTTTATTCACCTCCTGCTTATTTTAAGAAAACGGATGCATCACCTGCAAGCGGTGTCAGTTTTCCGTTCTCTGAGAATCCCATCTTCTCCAGCCACTGATCAAACTCTTTGATCGGGCGGAGACCGAAGATCTCTCTTAAGCTTGCTGCTTCATGATATCCGGTACACTGATACATCAGCATACAGTCATCGCCCTGCGGTACGCCCATGATGTAGTTGCAGCCTGCAGCTACGAGGAGGGTTGCCAGGTTCTCGATATCGTTCTGGTCAGCTTTCATATGGTTGGTATAGCATGCGTCACATCCCATCGGAATACCGGTCAGTTTGCCCATGAAGTGATCTTCCAGACCTGCACGGGTAACCTGTTTGGAATCATACAGGTACTCCGGTCCGATGAAACCAACTACGGTATTTACAAGGAACGGGCTGTATTTCTTAGCGAAGCCGTAGCAGCGTGCCTCCATGGTTACCTGATCCCATCCGTGATGTGCATCGGAGGAAAGCTCGGAACCCTGGCCGGTCTCGAAGTACATGACATTCGGGCCGGTGCTGGTTGCTTTGTGAAGCATCATATCATGTCCTTCCTCCAGCATGGAACCGGTCAGGCCGAATGCTTCGTTACCCTTCTGGGAACCTGCGATGGACTGGAACATCAGGTCAATCGGTGCTCCTAATTTATCCATGGCTTCCATCTGGGTGGTTACATGTGCAAGTACGCAGATCTGAGTCGGAACTTCCCATTTGTTCTTGAACTCATCAAAGCTCTTTAAAATCCTTGCAACGCTCTCTACAGAATCATCTACCGGGTTCAGACCGATGACTGCGTCACCGCAGCCAAGGCTTAAGCCTTCCATTACGGATGCCATGATACCCTTGGGATCATCGGTCGTGTGGTTCGGCTGCAGACGGGATGAGAACGTTCCCGGAAGGCCGATCGTAGTGTTACAATGTGCGGATACACGGATCTTCTTTGCCGCATAGATCAGATCCAGGTTGGTCATCAGCTTGCAGACAGCGGCTACCATCTCACTGGTAAGACCTCTGGATGCACGTTTGATCATGTCCGTAGTGGTGGTCTCACTTAAGAGCCACTCACGAAATTCAGCAACCGTCATACCCTTAATCTCTTTGTAGATTGCCTCGTTGACACCGTCCTGAATAATTCTGGTTACTTCGTCTTCCTCGTAAGGAACTGCCGGATTGTTACGAAGGTCTTCCAGGGTGATATGGGAAAGTACTACTTTCGCAGCTACTCTTTCCTCTGCGGACTCTGCAGCGATACCTGCCAGTTTGTCACCGGACTTCTCTTCATTGGCTTTCGCCATGACTTCGCGAAGAGATTTGAATTCGTACACTTTGCCGAATAATTTTGTTTTTAAAATCAACCTGTTCACTCTCCTTTATCATGTATTGAAGATTAGAGTTTTTGTGACAACGGGAACGACGCGCCCCTGCGCTACCGGTTCTCCGATGTCAATGTAGTCACCATCGTTTGCAAAGATACCATCAATGCAAATGAATTTTTTCTGGCGCTTCAGGAGTACATTAATGGCGTTTCCAAGCACCTTGGCAATATCATTTTCGATGGCCAGAATGAGTGGGTGTGGTCCGGCAATTACCTCTTCCGCCCCATCGGCAACCATCTGTGCCAGCTCCTGAATTTCAAGGAAACTGGTATGATATTTGCCTGAAAAAACAATAGCAACCTGTTCCAGTGTGCCTTCGGTTTCGTAAAGTTTGAGTTTACGACGTAAAGACTCTTTGAACATTACCGGGTTCTGTTCCTCATCCTCCGAAAGTTTCAGAACCGGAATGTTTTTTATGGGCAGTTGTCCATCACTGTAGCTGATGGTACTGCCACTAACATTTGTAGTATGAGTTCCCGCTCCGACTACCGTTGCACGGATCGTCTCAGCCGCGGGATATGTAAGAACCTGCTTCAGTGCCGGATTGTTCTTCACGGCTCTTGCCAGAAGCACGCCAATGTCTCCATATTCAAATACATTGGCCGGTTCTCCGTTATAATAACAGCTTGCCACGCCGCCGGAATAAGTCACGGCGTCGATCTTCGGCTCGCTGGTCAACGGCTTTCCGTCATTGGTATAAAGGCCTGCATGCAGGCTGTCCGCTTCCATGGCGTGTATTGCCATGGCCAGCTGATCTGCCATCAGTTCACAGATCTTATAAAGGACTGCTTCTTCTGCGCGATCCCCCACTGCAATGTGGATGCCATGCGTCTCTGCCAGATTCTGGATCTTCGTATAAATGTAACTGATCCGGCCGTTTTCGATCTTGATCAGCCTTCCTCCGATATCCAGACAGCTGGTTCCTTTCAGGTTACCCTTCTGGAACAGTGCAATGTTGCTGGTTCCTCCGCCAATATCGATATTGGCTACCGCCTGCCGGTGTTCTTCGGAAAGAGCATCTGCCCCGGCTCCTTTGGCGGACAGGACGGATTCCAGATCCGGTCCTGCAGTTGCCACTACAAAATCCCCCGCCATACTGCTTAAGGAAGCAAGGACTGTATTGGCATTGTGTTTTCTGGCAGTCTCTCCGGTGATGATCACGGCTCCGGTCTGTAAGTCCTCCGGTTTCATGCCGGCATCCTTATATTCCTGCTCGATGATCTTCTTCACCTTTTCCGCATCAATCTCCGTCTGGGAGAGAAGTGGTGTAAAATAAATCCTGCTCCGGTAGGTAACTTCCTTATCCACAATATGGATTCTTGGTACCACATAGCTGCTGGCTTCATTTTCAATCGTAAGTTTACTGAAAATCAGCTGCGTCGTGGATGTTCCGATATCGATTCCAACACTTAATATGGTTTCTTTCATGGAAATCTCCTTCCGTCACAATCAGTGTTCTTCAAAATAGTTCAGAAACTCTTCAAATCCGGTACCCTCATAACTGCTGGTCACGAAGATCTCCCTCGCTCCCGCAATCTTCAGGTACTTCTGTGCGTCCTCCAACTGCTTTGGCGTTGCCTTGTCACTCTTGGTCACCACTCCGATACAGGGTTTAGCAAAACTGCTGGAATATCCCGGTGGGAACATGGTGCCGTTCTCCGTCGCATCCTGTACCAGGACGATGGTCTCCGCATCCGCTGCGGATACCATCAATGCGCCTCGCATATAGGTACGTTCCAGATATTCGCCCGGCGTGTCGATCATGTTTTTATTTACAATCTCCACGGCCTGTGTCTTCTTATATTTCAGCTGCTGGTCGCTTAAATACTGGCAAAGGGTTGTCTTGCCCGCCATGGAGCGTCCAATCATAATAATTCGTTTTTTCATCTTCTGTTCCATCGCGGAGCCTGTCTTTCTACGATCTGGTAATCGTCGTTCCTGCAAATCCCATCTTGTCACACAGGACATGCATGACATCATGAAGGGCTGCTTCCACATCTGCCACGTCTCCTGTGATAATCAGGGAACCGTTAAACCGGTCTACAAAGCCGATCTGAATACCTGCCGCCTTGCTGGCCACATCCGCTGCGATGATGGATGCCTCACTGGGGGTAATGGTGAAGATACCAATGGCTCCCTCGGCGTCAATCAGTCCCATCTTTGCATACAGGGCTTCTACCGGATGAGGAATCACATGAGCCAGGGTCACCTGTTTGCCAGGGACAAATTCCTGTATAATCCGCTCTTTATGTTCGTCTTCAAACATCGGATTTCCTCCTTATCAATTTAGATTCTCTTACCGTCATATGCCGCCAGGAACAGCTCTCTTACTTCTTCCGGCGTACAGTCTCTCGGATTGGTTGCGGTGCACGCATCATTCATGGCTGCATTGACCATCTCATCAAGAGCTGCCATAAAATCTTCTCTGGATACGCCTGCTTCTGCAATGCTGGTCGGAATGTTCAGCTGTTTGATCAGCTGCTTGGTGGACCGGATTACATTGAATGCACTCTGGCGGATACTGCTGCCTTCCATTCTTGCAAGCCTTGCAATTCTTGCATACCGTTTGGCATGTTCTGTCAGCTTGTCATGGCATCCACAGTTGTAAGCCATGACATAGGGAAGAAGAATGGCATTGGCACGTCCATGAGGAATATGGAAATGTCCTCCCAGGGTATGCGCCATACCGTGATTCAGTCCCAGTCCCGCATTGCTGAATGCCATACCTGCCAGGCAGGATGCATGATGCATATGTTGTCTTGCTTCCAGATCATCTGGCGTCTTATAGGCTTTTAACAGATTGCTGCGCACCAGTTTGATGGCTTTCTCTGCTGCCGCATCGGTAAAGTCATTGGCGTTCTTGGACACAAATGCCTCAATGGCATGGGTCAGCACATCGATTCCCGTATCTGCCGTAGTAGATGGAGGTACAGTTTTGGTCAGTTCCGCATCCAAAATAGCCGCGTCCGGAAGGAGCTCGTCCGCTACCAGCGGATACTTGGCTGATTTCTCCGGATCACTGATGACGGAAAAACGGCTGACTTCCGTCCCGGTTCCGCTGGTGGTCGGAATCGCTACAAACCTGCATTTCTCGGTAAATCCCTGACGTGCAGACAGATAGTTAATTGCCTTTGCACAGTCAATGGGAGACCCTCCGCCCAGTGCCAGCAGCGCCTGCGGTTTAAACTCGGTCATGATCCCGATTCCTTTGGTCACCGTCGCAATGTCCGGGTCCGGTCTTACCTCTGAGAAAATCTCATAAGCAATTCCCATCTGATCCAGTACATCGGTCAGGTAACTGACTTTTCCGCTCTCATGCATGAACTTGTCAGTAACAATAAAGACCCGCGTTACTCCCGCAAGGATTTCACGCAGACCTTCTCTCTCCATGTAGATTCTTGGCTTCACATAATAGTTTCCCATTGCTCTTACCTCCTGCTTCTGCCATTTTCATCATATGAGAAGAAACATCTCATTTTCGCTTCCTCCAATAACGATCCTGATCTGTTCTCGTTATTCAGTTGTCATTCCCGGATCAGAGCTCACTCTGAATCCTCTTTACCGCCTCGTCTACGGCGGATGCCGTACCCAGGATTGCCAGGCAGGTTAGATGCTGCGGACAGTTGCCGCTGATCTCAAACACTTCCACATCGGATGCCTTCTGTGCAAGATCACTGGCATAGATCAGGTCACAGACATTTCCATTGCAAAGTGCAAGCGCTGCATTCTCATGGAACATGACATCCAGTCCTTCCATTCTTGCACGGCGCATGATAATCTTCTTCGTCCCCTCTGAGACGGTCTTCATTACTCTGATTTTTAAACCAGCCATAATGTATCGTTCCTCTTTACTTCTTTATAAACATTAAATGAGCAAAACCCTACGGCGTCGGGTTTTTGCTCACGCATTGCTCATTTGTTATTTTATTTTCAATCTTGCTCACATTATACTCGATTTCCTTATATATAGCAAGCTGCTTTTTGTAACATCTGTCAAAAGTTTTTTATTTTCTGTCTTTATTTTTTCAAAGTTTTGACAGATTTGCTCAACGGCGGACAAATGTTGTTGTCCGCCGCATAAAAATTGCATAATTTACCTGTTTTTAGAGCAACCACCTATTCCCGTCTGTCAATCCAGGTATTCCAGTTTGCTCACAGAAATCTCATAGGCCACCCGCTTCTCGCTTTCTTCCTCATCGATTTTCTTCATATATTCCCTGCTTTGAATCCGTCCCCAGATCTGTGTATGACCCCCTACTTCAAATCCGGATGCAAAACGGGCGTTTCTTCCCCAGCAGATGCAGGGAATGTAATCAGACTTACCATAAGGTCGGTTCACTGCCAGCAGAATATCTGCAATCTCTCTTCCCAGCGGAGTCTTCCGGTAAACGGGCGGTTTGCAGATATAGCCATCCAGGAAAATCTGGTTGGTCTTGGAATTTTCCAGTTCTTCCTCTGTAAATTCCAGTTCCCGCACAAAGACGGATAATACCAGCCTGTTCTTCTTCTCTTCATGGCGGTTGTAGGAACGGAACTGTCCCGTTGCACGAATGTACGCTCCCCGATAGTCTTCATTGACATCAATGAGTCTTTCGGAAATCATAAGCGGTATCACATCACAGGACTCGCTCAGCCTCTTTACGGATACGCTCAGCATGTAGAAGCCTTCCCCAAAGACTTCATGGCTGAATGTGAATGTGGATACGACTTCTCCCATAATGGATACCTGGTTGTTTTCGATGATCTTATCTGACATCATTTTGTTCTCCCTTCTTTTTGACGAAGTGTCTCTTCATGTATTTTTATCTGTAAAATATATTCCGCTCTCCTTCCAAATATACCTAAAATATAAAAAATTATTCCTGTCACGCGAAAAAAGCTTGTATTCCGGGGAAAATATGATACACTATTAAATTTGTAGGATATTGAGTGAGACAAATAAGAAGAGGTTTTTAGTATGAAACGTGAAGATGTAAGAAATATAGCAATCATCGCCCATGTAGACCATGGTAAAACTACCCTGGTCGATGAGCTTCTGAAACAGAGCGGCGTGTTCCGTGCCAATCAGGAAGTGGCTGAACGTGTCATGGACTCCAATGATATTGAGAGAGAAAGAGGTATCACCATTCTTTCTAAAAATACAGCTGTCTTTTATAAGGATGTGAAGATCAACATTATCGACACTCCCGGACATGCAGACTTCGGCGGTGAGGTAGAGCGTGTCCTGAAAATGGTAAACGGTGTTATCCTTGTGGTAGACGCTTTCGAAGGTTCCATGCCTCAGACCAAATTTGTTCTGAGGAAAGCACTGGAGCTGAATCTGCCGGTCATCGTCTGCATCAACAAGATTGACCGTCCGGAAGCAAGACCGGAAGAGGTGGTAGATGAAGTTCTGGAGCTTCTGATGGATCTGGACGCTACCGACGAACAGCTGGACTGCCCGTTTGTATACGCTTCCGCAAAAGGCGGCTACGCTTCCCTGGATCCCAACGAGCAGGGCAAAGATATGACCCCGCTGTTTGATACCATTCTGAATTATATTCCGGCTCCGGAAGGCGATCCGAAAGGATCGGCTCAGGTACTGATCAGCACCATCGACTACAACGAGTATGTAGGCCGTATCGGTGTTGGTAAAGTAGACCGCGGTACCATTTCTGTCAACCAGGATGTGGTCATCGTCAACCATCATGATCCGGATAAAATGAGAAAAGTAAAAGTCAGCCGTCTCTATGAATTTGACGGACTGAACAAAGTAGAAGTACAGAACGCAACCATCGGTTCCATTGTGGCAATTTCCGGTATTGCTGACCTGCACATCGGAGATACCCTCTGCGCACCGGAGGCGCCGGAAGCCATTCCGTTCCAGAAGATTTCCGAGCCGACCATTTCCATGCAGTTCAACGTCAACGACAGCCCTCTTGCCGGTACGGAAGGAAAATTCGTTACTTCCCGTCATCTGCGTGACCGTCTGTTCAAAGAGCTGAACACCGACGTCAGCCTCCGTGTGGAAGAGACCGACAGCACCGACAGTTTCAAGGTATCCGGCCGTGGCGAGCTGCATCTGTCCGTTCTGATCGAGAACATGCGTCGTGAAGGTTACGAGTTCTCCGTCAGCAAAGCAGAGGTTCTCTATCATTACGACGAGAACGGCAAGAAGCTGGAGCCTATGGAGCTGGCTTACATTGATGTGGATGATGAATTCTCCGGAAGCGTTATCCAGAAACTGGGCGAGAGAAAAGGTGAGCTTCGCAACATGCACACCAACAGCAACGGTTCCACCCGTCTGGAGTTCTCCATTCCGGCCAGAGGTCTCATCGGATACCGTGGAGAATTCATGACCGATACCAAGGGTACCGGCGTTCTGAACACCATCTTCAACGGTTACGAGCCGTATAAGGGAGATATCCAGTACCGTAAACAGGGATCTCTGATCGCATTTGAGTCCGGCGAGTCCATCACCTACGGACTGTTCAATGCACAGGAGCGTGGCGCCCTGTTCATCGGACCTGGCGTAAAAGTATATGCAGGTATGGTGATCGGACAGACCGGTAAAGCAGAGGATATCGAGATCAACGTCTGCAAGACTAAGAAGCTGACCAACACCCGTTCCTCCAGCGCTGACGAGGCTCTGAAGCTAACTCCGCCGAGAGTATTAAGCCTGGAACAGGCTCTGGAGTTCATCGACACCGACGAACTTCTGGAGATCACTCCGAAGTCCTTAAGAATCCGTAAGAAGATTCTGGACCCGACCATGAGAAAGAGAGCTGCTATCCGCAAATAAGCGGATGCAGTTCCGTACAGAAAAAGGGCATGCCGTTCATCAGATGATGAGTGACATGCCCTTTTGTTATATGTCCTATTCCTTTTTTATTCTTCAATAACCAGCTTGGCTGCGCCGTACATACCGGCATCATTTCCAAGACTTGCCAGAATAAACTCTGCATCCCGGCATCCCCGGAAGACATATTTCACATAATATTTCTGAATGTAATCAATGACGATCTGTCCGGCTCTGGACATTCCGCCGCCGATGACAAATACTTCCGGATCTGCGGTTCCAGCCACTGCAGACAGTGCCAGTCCCAGATATTTCCCGAACCGCTCTGCCACTTCACAGGCAAATGCATCGCCGTCTTTTACCGCATCCCAGATCTCTCTTGCAGACATGGTCTCCGGATCCAGAACCGTCTTTGCGTCAGACTGTTCCAGCATCCATTTTGCCAGACGGACAATGCCGTTGGCAGAAGCTACGTGTTCCAGACAGCCATGATTCCCACAGCCACAGGTGCCCGGCACTTCGTCATCCACATGGATGTGTCCGATCTCACCGCCTGCGCCGTGCGCGCCGGTAATAATCTTTCCATTGATAATCACACCGCCGCCGACACCAGTTCCCAGCGTCACCATAACACCGCTCTTATGGCCTGCTGCCGCACCTTTCCACATCTCTCCCAGTGCTGCCACATTGGCGTCATTTCCGCCCTTGCTGGGCAGCCCTGTCAGCTCGGTCAGCTCTCTGGTTACTTCTTTATAGCCCCAGCCCAGATTTGCAGTATGCGGTACCACGCCATTGGCGTCGATGGGTCCCGGCACGCCGATACCGATGCCTGCCACTTCCTCTTTGGCAATTCCGCGCTCTTCCAGCTTGCCAAGTGCCGCTTTTGCAATATCCGGCAGAATGGCAGCGCCCTCATTTTCCGTGTGGCTGGGAATCTCCCATTTTTCCAGCAGCTCTCCATTGGTACGGAACAGGCCCATCTTTACGGTAGTTCCTCCTACATCGATTCCAAAGCAGTATTCCTGCATCTTCTTCTCCCCCTGATTCTTTTATTTTTTATTGCGGTTGATGCTCTCCTGTACACGACGATACAGCTCCTGTGCCGCATTGTAGCCCATCTTCTTCTGTCTGTGGTTGACTGCCGCAGACTCTACAATGATGGCAAGGTTCCGGCCCGGACG
>CAVFMZ010000050.1:0-18988 GCA_963623675.1 Firmicutes bacterium CAG:176
TAGTCAACGTACCGTGATCTGCCAGATCATTCATCCTTCTGTAAGCACGCAGGCTGTCCTTCATATTCTTAAACTGTCTGGAACCGGTGAATGTGCGGATCAGGAATGGATCCGCATCCTTCACCTGTTCCGTCAGCCGCGGCAGGCTGTCTCTCCTGTCCTGACGGATGTTTTTCATATCTTTCATAACAATATCCCATGCACGATCTGCGCGTTCCTGGCTCATATCTTCCTCTTTTCCGTGCATCTTTCAGCACTTGTTTTTAATCTGATGCAATCATATCACAGGAAAGGAGACAAAAGGGAGACAAACGTGTTACTGTTCAGACAGCAGCCAGACACTTGCTGTCAGGCTGCGTAAGAACTTGATTCAGGGGTGAGCAGGCTCCTTTTGCGAAGCAAAACTTTAAATGAGCCTGCGAATTGTTACTGGAACGAGGTACGAGTGAACAGTAACACAAACGTTTCCTGTTATCTTGCCTGCATCGCAGGAGCTTTTTGCAGCTGCTGTTCTCTGACCGGCTCCTGTCCGCCCTGCATATGGCCGGCCAGAGCACGGCAGAGATTCGATGCACCGGCTTTTCCCGTCATCTCCAGCTTGATTCCTTCTGTCGCCTGCATCTTCAGCGATTCATTGTCGGTAAGCTTCTGAAGTGCCCTGCTGTCCGCACTTGCCGCAAAATAATCCAGAATCTCTTTGTCTGTCTTATTCCGGAAGAGATAGTTTATGCAGGGCACGGCATTCTCATCAGTGCTCTTCATCAGGCTGCTGAAGGTAGCTGCTGCCACGATAACTCCCGCTTCCTGCTGACTCAGCGTCTTTACATTATCAGAATCCAGGATCTTGTTCTGGACTTGCTGGGCTTTCTCTGCAAAATTGCTGATCCGCAGGTAGTTCTTCACCACATTTTCATTGACTGCGGACTTCATGGCCGGATCCTGACTGTTCTGCACTGTGGTCTGAAGTGCTTTCAGTACCTTGCCCCAGCCTGCAGCCTGTCTGTCCAGTCCTTTCTGAGATAACATTCTGTCGGTAATGCGATCCATCGCCTGCTCCATCAGTTCAGCGGTATCTCCGGCAGGACGGATCTTCGCCATCTCATCCATGAGACGGCTGCGGGTCTCCGGATTCTTGCCCCGTTCCGCTATCACTCTCTCTACCAGTTCCATCTTGCCCTTTACTTTTTCCGGGTTATCGTCCTCGGCACTTGCCAGATAGATTCCCAGACGCTTCATGCCGCGCTCCAGCTTTTCCTGCTGAGAAGCGGTATCCTCTACGATCTTTTCTTCGCCCTTTACCGATCTGGTAATTTTCTGTCCGAAGAGATCTGCCACTCCTTTTACATCCAGCGGATTCTTGTTGCGTCCGGCCAGCAGCTCCCGAAGCTCTGTGATCGTGGTCAGACGCTCTTTTCCATAGTGCTTACCGATGCTTCCGCTATTCTTTTTGTCGATATAATCACCGGCGCGGCGGAATGCCTTCTCCATTCTGCTGTTGAAGGCTTCCCTGCTGTAGCTTCCGTCCTCGAGCATATCAAGTGCTTTTTTAAGATTGTGCTTCACATCCCGGTATTCCCCGGAACTGCGGATCCATGCGGGATCGTGGTCGTCAATCTCCTTATAGAATTTCGTCAGGCGCTCCTTCCACTGAGCAGGGGACAGTTCTCCGGACCAGTCGTAGGATCCGGCAAAAGGTGCTTCCTCTTCCTGCATCTGCGGAAGGTCTTCCTGTGCTTCCTGTCTCCGGGGAACCTCTTCCTCCTGTGCAGCCGCGTGGATCTGCTCTCCGGAATCACGGGCAAGATCTTCTACATTATCACCGGGATCTCCCATCTCAACTACCGAGTCATCTGAAAGTTCTTCCGATGCTTCCTGCTTCTGTGACTCTTCCGGTTTCTTTTCTTCTTTAAAATTACGCTGCAGTTCTTTCCCATATTCCGTGTATTTCCGCTCCGGAGTGGACACTGTCTGTTCGATCCTGTCCATCTCTTCTGCGAGCTTAAGCACCGGATTGTTCTCCTGCCTTGCCAGATCCCGCTCCGTGATCTGCTTAAACACATCCTTATACAGTTCCGTCTCACGACCCCGGCGAAGTGCCTCCGCATATTCTGCATTGCCATTTATATGATCCTTCAGAGTCTCTGAAAGCTCATTTCTAAGATCGACTTCACCGGCTGCTGCTGCAAAATGAGATCTGTGATATCTGGTATAGGACATGCCTGCCTTTTCTATAAGAACCTGTGCCAGAACCGGCTCGCGCATAAGCTCCGGGGTGCGGAGTTTCCCATCGACACCCTTCAGACGGACTCTGTCCAGAGCTGCAATTCCTCCGGCAAAGTTACGGATCTGATCCACTCTCTTTCCGGTATCCGCAATCCACTGACTCTTGAAGGTCTGTCCGGCTCCTTTCAGCACTTCTCCCAGATTATCTGCCATATTGGCAACCCACTGATTGTATTTTACATTTTCAAGGGTAGTATCATCACTAAGGTCTACAGGACGGAAAGTGTAGTTGTTCAGGAAATCCATGGAATCCTTCACCAACTCCTGAAATCTCCGACTGCGTTCTGAGAGGCTGAGGTCTTCATGCATGATTCTGGTAAGCTCTGCGCCTACATTTTGCTTCGCTTCTGCCACCTCTTCCTTATCGGAAAGCAGATCCTCCATCGTGTAGCCTCTGCCCAGAAGGATCAGATTGCACAACTGGACTGCCGGCTCTGTCCTGCTGAATTCCCAGATATCAGACTGTCTGCGGAATCTGCCGGTACGCCTGTTGAACTGATCCGCTGTAAAATAATCAGATGCCTTCAGATGGTCACTCTTTGGCATGACAAAATTATCCATCTCTTTGTCCAGTGCAGCAATCTTTTTCCTGTGCTTCTCCCGGAAATCCCGTTCATAGGCTCTGCCTGCTTCATCATATTCATTATTCTGGTAGAGCACCTTCGGTACTGCATAGGGATCATTGGGATTCATGATGCTGATGAATCCTCTCTCATCTTTGCTTCCCTCCAGAATATTTGTCAGCATGCTGCTGACTGCCATCACAGTCGCATCATTGTTCGTCCTGATTGCTTCTAATCTGCTGCTGATAAACAGATCATGTCCATTGATATAGATCTGTCCCAGAGCTCTCTGTACTTCTTCCAGATTCTCTTCGTCAAATTCAAGACCTGTAATCTTCTTTATATTCTCATAAGCATCTTTTATTTTCGGGTGAATGGGATTTGGCATAACAGTTCTCCTCGTCTTTTTATTTTCTTTCTAAAAAGAGCATACCGCTCTTAACGTGTATGCTCTCATTGTACTCCTGTCCGGGGACAAAAGGTGGACAATCTTCTATTACTGTAAATGTTTCAAGTCGAAAGCCAGCATGGTGATATCATCAAACTGCGGAGCATCACCTACGAAAGCATCAATGTCCTCTTTCAGACCATGAAGCTTCTCAACGACTCCGGACTCTTTGTGCTGATTCATAAATTCCTGCAGACGCGCCTCGCCATACAGCTCATTGGATGCATTGGTTGCCTCTGTGACACCGTCCGTGTACAGGAACAGGCTGTCACCCGGATGAAGCTGAAGCTCGTTCTGGGTATAGGCAGTCATCTCCATACCGGCCAGAACCAGTGCCGGTCTGCATCTTACATACTCAAAGGTGCCGTTCTCAGACTTCAGAAGCGGCGGGTTGTGTCCTGCATTCACATAGGTCAGTACGCCGGTCTCCAGATCCAGTACACCCAGCCATGCAGTGACGAACAGATCCGCATCGTTGCCGTCACACAGCAGGTTGTTCACTTTCTCGAATACCTGTGCCGGTGCCAGTCCCTGCTGAACATGGTTCTTGATCAGCACCTTGGTGATGACCATGAACAGGGCTGCCGGAACTCCTTTTCCGGACACGTCTGCCACCACCAGGGCAAGTTTCTTATCATCCAGCATGTAATAATCATAGAAATCACCGCCCACTTCCTTGGCCGGAGTCATGGTTGCGTAGATATCGAACTCATTGTGCTCCGGAAACGGTGGAAAAATACAGGGCAGCATATGTGCCTGAATATCTGATGCCAGTGTCAGCTCTGCGTTGATCCGCTCCTTCTCTCTGGTCACTGCCTGCAGATTGCCCACATAGCTCTCGATATCGTGAATCATGGAGATATAGGAACGCGCCAGCTCTCCCACCTCCGTGGTGTCGTTTGCATACTGTCCGCAGACATCCAGCACCATCTTCCGGCGCTCATCAGAATCGTGGTCTGCATAATAGCTGCCGCTGACATGGGCAAGCTGCTCTACCGGTTCTGCGATATTCTTCTCTGTGAAATACATAAATCCAAGAGATAACGCAAAATAGACATTCAATACCAACGTCTGAAACAGGAACATCTGTCCCAGAAGATTGATCTTGCTGCCATTTTCATTCATCTTATATGTCAGGAATACGACTCCTGCCACGACCACGCTGATGCTGATACCGGTGATGATGGTATTCAGGATCATTCTCTCATTCAATGAGAAGCGGACCACTTTTTCTTTGCTGTCATTCTGCAGATTCACCAGCTTGCGCTGCAGAAGGTTGCCCAGGATCAACAGCGGTGTTCCGAATACCAGTCCTGAATCAAAGTTGTTGATCAGGAGATAGAGATTATCCATGGAAATAAATGCTGTCACATTATATGCATGATTCAAAAGTCCGGTACAGATAACGGTCAGCAGGGAATCCACCAGAAGTACAAGGCTGAACTTCAAGATCTTGGATACTCTGTCCAGACAGAATTCATGTCCGTCTCTTTCCCTGTTCATGTGCTTCCACATGACAAAAGCTACCATTGCATAGAGCAACTGCTGTACAAAGCTGATACATGCGTAGGATATCTCATATCCTGAGAGCAGATCACAGATTACATTGCCTGTAGCACAGCCAAAAGCTGCCGGCCAGCCAAAGATCATGCCCAGCACCGGCGTCATGGCGGTGCTGGGGCGCATATCGGTAAGCTGTGATGCCGCTACCCATAGCTTGAATGGCATGGTCAGAATGATGAACAGAATAATATTCATCAAATATAATCCTATGGCTGAATTTCTCTTATTTACCCTTAGTTTCATTATAAGCTGTCTCATCTTTCTGCTAATTCCTTAGTTCATATGTTTGATTTGTCACAATCAGTGTGCACCCATGGCTCCCTGATTCTTCGGCTGATGGAGTACCTTCGCTTCATTCTGTTTATTCATCTGCTGGTTCAGCTGAAGTTCCTGAACCTTCGGCTGCTTCGGAAGCTCTTTTGCAAGCTTTTCACAGAACTGCTGTTTTCCCAGTGCTCCCAGCATCTCCTGCGTATGTCCGGAGGCCAGGTGTCTTACATTTTCCTTTCCTGTTCTCTCACAAAGATGCTGCACTGCTTCCAGATTTTCAAAGTCCTTCAGAAGTTCGTCCTCACTGCCATGGTTCTTCATGATGGACTTGAATACACCTTTATGCGCACTGCTGTTTCTGTATTTCATAAATTCGCCCAGTGCGGAGAAGGTCACTAACTCTGCTGCTTCTTTCTGCGTAAGCTGCTCCGGAGCATCAATATCCATTGCTCTGTAACGGGTCTGCATGGTTCTCTCTGCAAGTCGTCCGCACATGGCAACCTCTCTGACATTTTCCTTTGCCGCAATGTCGCGAACTTTCCCATAGTCGCAGCCCTCTGCCATCTTTACATATCCATCCATGACAGTGAACCAGTTTGCAGCCTTCTCTGTCATGGAGCCCTTCTCACTCATGACCTTGAAAATGAACTCCTTTGCCTTGCACAGATCCATTGTCTGTCCTTCTTCCAGAGATATGGTGTTCGGTGCGCTATATGCTTCATAACTGCGATCCATCTCGCTCTGCAGCTGCATTCTGGTCTGTTTGTTTTTGCCGCGCTCTTCCAGCACTCTGTCTACCAGATCGATCATTCTCTTGCTTTCTGCAGGATCAGTTTTCTTCAGATCATCAGCCTTACGCAGATAACTTCCCAACCGCATAAATGACTTCTCACAATCCTCCTGAGCCAAGATGGCGTTTCTGTCACCGAAGAGAATTGTAAGTCCCTCAATATTCATTGCCTTGCTATTACGTTTTCCCAGCATTCCTCTGAGATCCCGCATGGCATCCAGTCGTCTCTGACCGTATTTTTTGCCGATCTTAGAAGAATTTTCCTTCTTCTGGATATAATCTCCGGCATTCTGGAATACCTTGTCCATAGCTGTATTGAATACGCATGGATCGAATTCTCCCTCTGTAAACTCTGCATTCAGAGCCGCTTTTGCTTCTTTCAGGCCTTCTCTGACTGCTTTATATTCCGGTGAACTGTGGATCATTGCTGAATCATTGTCAGACATCATCTTCTCCATCAGCCCAATTCTGTCGCGCCAGTCCTTCCGGGACATCTCTCTCGTCCAGTCGTGCCGTTCACCTACGGAAAATTCCCTGACTTCCTGAGATACTTCCTGAGATTCATCTGCTGCAACAAATACCTCTTCCGGTTTCTCCAGGATCTCGAACTCTTCGCGATAATCTTCCTGGTTCTCCGGAGCTACCCCATAGGCTTCCATGGTAGCCTCGCGGCCGGCTGTCATGGTAGCATTCAGATTCAGCTTGTCATCCTTTCCGAAGCTCTTCACATAATCCACAACCTGCTGACGTTTGATACGGTCTTTTTTCACAAGATTTCTCACATTCAGGCTTCCGCCAAGACCAGTAGTGGCAGCAGAATTCAGAACGGTTATATACTGTGGATCGCTGGGGCAATCGGACATCTTCTTTCCCATGAATTTCTTGCAGTCGTGATTCAAAAGATAAGTATCTACCGCCAGGTTCGTCATATTGAATTCTTTGGAAGGAGTGAATATATAGTTCTGGCTCATATGATCCAGCGCACTGTAGGACTTCAGAAATTCATCTCCCACACGCATAACACTGAGTCCCAGATCCCTGCGTGCGGAGGTCTCAGAATACTTCTCGAATCCGCCTTCCGCCTCATAGAAGATATCCCGCAATTTCTGATCATCCTGCGGTGCCAGATCTCTTAACTGCAGCGAATCCTGCACAATCGTACATAGAGCATTCAGGTATTCCTGCTGCTGTGCGCACTCCTCCGGTGTACCTATTTTTACGGTCGGGATCTCTACCTCATCCAGTCTTCTGTTGAAGCTTGCTGCCATCTTTCCATACAGACGGACATTCTCCTCTGTTGCTTCCCGTGTGCCTGCCGGGATCGGATGCTTCTCAAAGAAGTCCAGCATCTTTGTTCCCATCTCGCGCTGCTGGCCTCTGTTCTTGATGTAGTCTTTTACAGAGAATTCTCTGCCTTCTCTCTCTGCCTCCCATGCGCCATACATAGCTGCCAGCGTTCCTACGGTACACACTCTGTCTAACTGGTTGACAGATGTTCCAAAGCAGGATTTGATGGAGTCCCTGTAATCATTAAAGGTCCGATCCTCAGCCGGAGTGAACCAATAATCAGACTTGCCCGGCTGAGCCGGAACCTTTCCTGCACTGATCTGCTGCATATGCTGAAGATCTTTTTTCAGACCATCATAGTAGTCAATGTAGCTGGCAGCCAGATTCTTATAAGCTGTGGAATCGTGGCTTTTCTTCAGGCCGTTATAGGCCGCTTCAAATTCTGTACGGCTTCTCGTCGTGCTGGTATAACTGTCTGCTGCATGCTGCACAGCCTTCATGACAGACATGTCATGTTTTCCGGCTCCCAGGGAATCCGTATGATATTTTACATAATCCTGTCCCATGGAATCGACATACACCTGTGCTGTCATTCCCCGTGCCACTTCACTTTTCCGTACCACATCACTTTTACTCGCATCATCCAGTGCCGAGTTGATTCTGACAGTATCCAGATCCATGATTCCATCTGTATAATTTGTGATGGCGCGAACCCGGTCAACTCTCTCGTCGACGCGGCGGCTGTAGCCAATGGTCTTCTGGGCAGATTCACACATTCTGCGCAGACCGGAAGCCATATTCGCGATCTGGCGATTATATTTTACATTTTTATAGGTTCTGTCGTCTGACAGGTCTACCGGTTTGAAATGCAGAGATTCCAGTCCATGAATTGCATCGTCAGCCAGTCTGTTGAAAGCGGTTTCGCGTCTTGCGGTATCCAGAGAAGGATCAAACAGCAGTGTCTGAATGTCTTTCTTGAGCTTTTCTCTTCCTTCCTGGACGTTGACATCATTGCCTGACAGCTCCTTCTGGGTAAATCCTCTGCCAAGAAGAACCAGGTTGCACATATCCATGACAGCATCGAGATCTTTATCCATTCCGATGAACAGATTCTGCTTTGTTACAGTTTTTGTTTTCTCATCATATACTTCAGGTCCGAAGATATTGCTGATGTTGTGATAGTTCTCCGGGGCAGGTACCCCAGCATTCAGTTCCCGATTCAGAGTCTCCAGACTCTGACTGCGGCGAGTACTGTAGTTCTTACTGAAATTCTCTGCTGCTGCCTTCTTTTTCGCACGGATGTCATTGATCCGGGCAGTCTCTGCTTTATTCATGGCAGCCGGATCCAGCACTTTCCCCTCTGTATCAAGCAGGGTATCAGTATTAATCATTCTGGGTACTGCATAGGGATCATTCGGGTTCATGATGCTGATAAAGCTGTAGGTATCATCTGTAGAAGATACCACCTGATCCAGCAGCTCGCTGATCCTGCGTACATTGGAGTGCTCAACTCCCATTATCGTCTCTGCATAGCCATCAAAAAGATTGTGGCCATCGATGTAGATATGGCTCAGGGCACGATTGATATCCCCCACGGATCCGGTTCCAAAATCAATCCCTGTGATCTTCGTTATATTCTCATAATATTTTTTCATACTGTTATCAGGTGCTGGCATAATGTTCTTCCTTTCCCGGGCATCTATCCTGCCGCGTGTGGTCTGTTCTTTTATCTGTCCTTATTCTATCACCGGTTTGGGGACAAAAAGTAGACAAAAAACACACTTTTTTACATTTTTTTCAAAATCGTCAGGATATTTTTCCCATTTTCATAGGAATAGGATACGGAATCCATAGACTTCTTGACCATGAGGATTCCCAGTCCTCCCTCTCTCTCCAGCAGTGCATCCTGCGAAATATCTGCATCCTCTTTTTCCAACGGGTTAAAGGGCTTGCCGTGATCGAGGAACTGTATGGTAACTTCCATCGGATCCTCGTTCACTTCACAGCAAACGGTAGCTTCCCCGACCTCCGGCCGATATGCGTAGTTTGCTATATTTACAAAAATCTCTTCTACGGCAATCTCAATTGCCATCATTGCTTTCATGGGGCAAGCATACTGCTCCAGCCTCTCCGAGATAAATTCCTGTACGGTATCTAACTGATCCAGACTTGCCGGTACTGTGATACGTTCCATCGAGTCCTCCTGTCTCCTGCTCCGCCGTGCGAAGCATCGGTGCACTATTCGTATTCTGCCCAGCTGTACTGGGACATATATTCCTGATCAAAATCATCTTTTTTCTCCGGTTCCAAGAAATAATCGCAATTACAGTTCTGTGTATTGCAGGCTACACTTCCGCGCTTTCTGGTGATGATGTCTCCGATGCCTGCTGCTTCCAGATCCTGCGTCAGTGCCGCCATGATCTTCTTCATGTAATTAGCCTGCTGCTCATCATGAGGCATATCTTCGAACAACACTGCTGCGATCTCCCGGGTGGTGCAGGAAGATCCCCGTCGGTGTATGATGTAAGCCAACGCTTCCTTGCTCCGGCTTCTCTTAAAATGCACCGGCACTCCCTGTCTGTCAAAGACTTCAAAGTTGCCATAGCACTGGATCCGACACTTGTAATTCTCCTGCGCCTCCTTTGGATAACGCAGATCCTTCAGTTCCCTCTCTACCTTCTTCGCTGTGACCGGCTTCATCAGATAGCCACTGGCATGAAGGTTCATGGCTTCCACTGCAAAATTGTCGTATGCCGTGATAAATATGATATTTACATCGGGGCGGAGCTTCCGAAGCTTCTCAGAGAACTCCAGTCCTGTCATCTGCGGCATCTGAATATCCGAAAATACCGCATCAAACTGTCCTTTCTTTGCCTCCTCCAGACATTCCACCGGATTAGAGAATCCTGTAACTTCCGCTCCGGGGCATGCCTCTTTGATAGCATCTACCAACATTTCCAATGCAAGGTGCTCATCGTCAACTGCCAGTATCTTCATTCCTTGTCACCTGCTTTCCTTGTCTGCTGTGTACTGATATACCGATAGCCCGCCTGAAGATCAGACGGGCTTTCAGTCATGTATCAACCCGGTGTAACTCCTGCACCGGTGGGTCAGGTGCCGGAGTTGGCATTCGAATTGTCACTGCTGCCACTTCCGCTGCTGTTTGTGGTAGTGTCTGCACCTGTGTCAGTTGTAGTGTCCTGGGTCGTGGTGCCACCCTGGGTCGTGGTGCCACCCTGGGTTGTAGTGTCACCCTGGGTCGTATTGCCACCCTGAGTTGTGGTGTCACCCTGGGTTGTGGTGTCACCCTGAGTCGTAGTGTCACCCTGAGTCGTGGTGCCACCCTGAGTTGTGGTGTCACCCTGGGTCGTGGTGCCACCCGGGGTTGTGGTGTCACCCTGGGTCGTGGTGTCTGTGCCCCCATTATTTGTATTATTGTTTACACCATTGCTGTTTCCGTCAGAGGAATTGTTGCCATCAGAGCCATCGGCCGTCTCTATCGTAAACTTCACGACGGTACTCAGCTTCGTGTTCTCCTCTGAACGGATCGTCAACTGATAATTGCAATTGTCTGAACCGCTCTGAGTAGATTTTTCCTGCAGCTTGGCTGCATCAAGGATCAGGTAATCTCTGTCATTAATTGTGATACCATAATCAGATGTCAGCGGAATCTCTGTTCCGACCGAACCATCGGTACCTACCCGCTGCAGCAGATACGTGAAGTTCTGGCTGCTGCCGTTCAGTACCGGTATTACACGCATGGTCTCTGTTGACTGAAGCAGGATGTTCACACTCTGGTTCAGGGTAGTGTAGTTCTTAGTATATTCGCTCTCCGTGGTTGTCTTCACTGACACGTTTGCGGAAAGCATGATGTTGGACAAGGTGATCCTTGACTCCTCTGCCATACCTTCGTAGAATCTTGTATCGATTTCACGACTGAGGGTTTTAGTGCCGCTGACGCTCCGTATCTGAATCGTCAGATTCTCCGGTGACCATCCTGCGATGTTTCCTTCATCCGTGTCATAAGGCTCAAATGTTACAGAAGTCAGTGCACGCACGCCTGTCAGCATGAAGTGCAGGGTTGCTGTGCCGTCGGTAGCGTAACTGCTGCCGGTCTGGGATACTTTCGTAATGTCCTCTATGGTATAAGTCTGGGATTCGCCCTGTGCTCCGGTATAATAGAGCTTCATACGGATCGGCGTATTGGTGCCGCTCTCATAATCTTTTGCTGCTGCTGCGGTCTTAATGGTCATGGTCACAGGCATCACTACATCTGTCACATCTGTGGACTCCTCGGTGCTTACTACCGGATCTGTCAGACTCAGTGTACCTGAATTACTTCCCTGACTTACTTCTACATGTCTGGTTCCTGGGAAGCTGTACCATGCTGTCGGCAGTGTATTCTGTTCCAGATCCACTTCTGACTGCTGATAAGTCGCCACTACTGCACCGGTGATGTCAGCTGACACCTGTCCGCTTGGTACCAGTTCAATTCCTGTGATATTCTTCACATATTTTTCATGGAACGTAATATCAACGCTCTGTCCGTTATACAGGGTCGTGTATTCCTGATCTGTCAGGAAGATATACGGGGAACTGTACTCTGTCTCTGATCCGCCTACATTTCCTGCACTGGATACATATTTGATAGCCACTGCCAGGTCACGGTTCTCAGCCAGCAGCTGCATGCTCTTGGTACTGCCTCCAAAGTCAAGGGTGACTACCTGGGATTCTCCCGTTGACTGACTTGTGGAAGAAGGTCCTGCCTTCACGGTCGTGCTTGTGCTTCCCGGATCGGCTCCTCCATAGTAAATATAATAAGTATCGATCACAACACCGGAACGTACTCTCTGTACCATCGCATAATCGATCGGTGCGTAGCACAGACGGTCTGAGGATGTCTGAATTGCCAGATTATTCAATATACTCATCTGTTTTACTTCCACGCCCTGCAAATAGAACATATTCTCCGTTGAACCGGTATCTTTATTCATTACACGTTCCGTCGATTTTGCTGTCATACCACCCACATTGGTATATTCCACTGTAGCTGAGAGATCATATCCGCTCTTGTCATCCGCATCGCTGCGCATATAGAGATAGATGTTCAGCATATCTCTGGTGGAGATCGGCTCTCTGGATACAACGGAAACCCATTTACTGTTTTCAGAATCAATAATCAGCTGATTCTCCGTCATATTAACCTTGACACCTTCCTGTCTGGTACCCTTCGGACACACCATACGGTTGATAGTCTCCGTCTCCGAGCACAGATCTTTCGTTGTTCCGGTATAGACGATCTCATCGTTCTCATTCACATACCGGAAGCCCTGATCCGTAATAGTAAATACACCAAGGCTGCTGATCTGCCAGGTTGTACCATTAGAGCTTGTCGGATAGAAGTCCACTCTGGTCAGTGACTGAATATCGGAGATCGGCAGAATGAATCGATCCATATGATCCCCACGGAACATGTAGTTCGGATCGCTCAAAGCTCCGCCGGCAAGCCCACTGTCATCATTATTCGGTGTTCTTCCCATATAGTCATACATATACTTGACAATATCATAGGTAGCCGTCTTGGTCTCACCCGTGATGCTCACATACTGAATGGTCACATCCACTTTACCCTGGAACTGTTCCACAGCATTGCCGCTGTCATCCTTATAGCTGCCGGTTCCAAGGCAGAACAGAAGATTCATAACATTTGTGCTGTAATCCACTTTATAGGTCTTTGCAAGCTGAGCTTCGTAGATGGTCTTCGCACTGCGGAGTCCATTTTCCTCACCCGGATCCGTATAGTCTGTACCGATCCATCCCACAGAGCTGACCGTCCAGGTCTTGCTCATGGCAGAGCTTGAATTTTGAATGATCCGTATGGAATCAATGTTCAGCTTATCGTAGGTATAGTCTTCACTGTTCTTCATTTCCGGAATGATCTGAACTGCTGTCACATTTCCGTAATCTTCATTGGTTGTAATTGTAAATGTCTCTGTCTGACCTGCACGGAATCCATCAGAGGTCATCTGCTGATTTGCCAGCACATAAGGGCTGCTGCCGTTATCGAACTGCAGACGGAAGAAGAACTGATTCTTACTGCCGCTGTCTCCGTCCGAATACGTAGCCTGACCATCACTTGCCACATTGACTTCAACTGTATAGGAATAGCTGCCGTCCGTAAATCCCAGATCATTCTGGGCTTCCTCATAGGTCAGTGCATACTTCTTATTGCTCCAGTCAAACTTATCAATCTTAGAGATAGTCTCGGAAGAGAATCCGAATTCTTTGCTCTGCCCTTTTTCTACCAGCATCTGCATACTTACAGCACCGTAAGCCTTGACGCCTTCATACTCTCTGGTATATACAACGTACGATTCGGCATTACCGGCACTCGTCTTCTCGAAAGCACCGACTCTTGGGGAGAGGTCATACAGCTTATAGACATTCAGTCCATCCATTTGCCACTCATCATTGCCATCAACTGTAACTCTGATTCCTGTGAAATAGTCCACATTCGCCAGCGGAATCACGAAACGCAGCACACCGCCCGCTGCTGCCCCCTGCAAATACGCATAGTCTGATCCGCTGGATGGCCAGTAACCATAGTATGAATTCAACATTTCCTTCATATCATAGGCATCTGTGATTCTGGATGTTCCTGACTGATCCATGTAGCTGAACTCTACCTTCAGATCATCCACGGTACCTGACAGAGAGGTTGTATCTGTTTTCAGTTCGATCAGATATTGATCATCATAATCTTTTTCCAGTGTGATGCTGTCGCCGCTCTCATATTTATACATGGACAAGGTTGTCTCACTGCCGGCATAGGTAACCACATCACCGGAGCTGTTTGCTGCTACGTGATAGTACAGAGGATCTCCTTCTATGGAAGCTGCGATCACATTGTTCTCAATCTGCAGGGAAACGGAAGCAACACTTCCATTTCCTGAAGTGACAGAAGATATATTGTACAGACTTGCACTGGTAAGTGCAAGAGCATCCTTGCTGTCTTCTGCTTTTTTCTTTCTCTCTTCTGAGCGTGTCTTCTCTATAAGGGTCATACCAGTTCCTTTCAGGAACTTGCTGTCACCACCGCTGGTGAGATAGATAGCTGTCTGCTCAGTTACATTGCCAGACTTGTCTGCCCCGCTGTACAGTTCGGCAAAATCCGGAAGCCGTACCTTCATATACAGGCTCTCTCCCTGACCTGCCAGTCCCAGAATTGCTGTGCTGCTGCTGATTCCCTGCTCCACTGCATAGCCGATCACATTACTGATAACCGGCACTGTTACTGCTCTGCGGGCACCATAGATATCACGGTATACGATTCGAAGCTTCAACAGCTCTGCTTCATCCAGCTTCTCCAGTCCGACCTGACCGTCCTCGTACTCTGCTGCCAGAGATTCCAGACCTGCAAGGTATTCGTCTGCAATGTCGAGACGAACCAGATATTCGCTGTCCTGACGGCTGTCATATGCACCGCTCATAGGTTCTGCATACACCGTATGAGGGTTTTTTGTTCCAAATCGGATCAGACGAAAATCTGTCCAGCTCAGAGTAGCGATATCTGTATCTTTTGTTCCAAACAGAAGTTCTCCCCGGAACTCCTGATAGGTCTGCCCTGACACGTAAGACAGTCCTCTTGTACCATAAATCTCATTCACACAATATACATGAAGACCTTCGCAAGACCATCTGTCACTGGTCTTTGTCAGAAAATCAACTCCTGTTACAGAATCCACTTCATATTCCGGCTGGAAATACAGCACGCCCTGCGTATAAGCGTCAAACAGGGTCTGACTGTCATATTCCAGCTTATAGTCCATCAACTTCAAAATCTGTCCGCGTACTGCTTCATCCAGATTCCAGGACGCATCTCCCAGTGCTGTTTTAATAATTTCCTTGCTGCGGTCTTCTGCTAAATCCGACATCAGATAATACGTTCTTTCTGCACCGGAGGTATCAACATAATGCACTGCTATGTATTGGAAATTTTCAAACTTCGTTCCACTTGCACCGGTGGAAAAGCTCAATGCATACGTGTTATTCAATTCTGCCGCTGATACTTTCTGTATTCTGGTAAAAGATAGCAGCAGAATTGCTGCCAATGCCAGCATGACTGTCAACATCAGCCTTCCAGCCCTCTGCGGATTCCATTTATTTATTTCCCGCTGTGCTCTTATAGTTCTCATGATCCATCCTCCGATGTCCTTATGCCGGTCTGTCTACTATACAAATTTCAGCAATCCGGCAAAACCGGTCATTTCAAATACTTCCATCACCATATGGTTCACCTGCTTAAGTTCCAGTGCCCCACCCTTCTTTGCCATGTTTACATGAAGTCTCTTAAGAGCACGTAAGCCCGCGCTGGATACATAATCCAGCTTTTCCATATTCAATGTCAGCGTCTGGAATCTCTCTGTCATCTGCTGAAATACTTCCTCTGCCTCCGGTGTCGTATTGGTATCCAGACGTCCCTCCATAAACAGCTCTCCACTATCTCCGTGATTGATCAGTTTCATATTCATGATTCATTCCTCCTGTGATCTCTCTTTATTTTTGATGATAAATATTTTTCTTCACATACTTCACCAGATCTTCCAGTGAGATGTCTACCACTTCCTCACCGTATGCATCCATGACATCGATTGGGGTAATATCGTCCATCTCATCTGCAAGCTGCGTCAGCATACCCATCAGGTCAAAGTCACTTCCGGAAGATTCTTCAGAATCAGCCGACGAGTTGAAGAAATCCAGATCTTCTTCATCTGTTTCTGTGTTCTCTGAACTGTAGGTATCAAAGAGATCTTTCTCATCGTCCTCTTTTTCATCGAATTCATAAGCAGCCGTCTTGATGTCGTCAGTCTCGATGTCGTCAGTCTTGATGTCGTCAGTCTCAATACTGTCAGAATCGATATCCTCTGTATGATCCGGATTGTAGTCGTATGTACCAGAGTCTGACGGCTCTTCCGGAACATTTTCTAACGGTCCGGAAGCTGCTGATCTGCCTGCTGCTGCCATACCGGAGATGACACTGCCCGCTGCTGCGGCTGTAGTTGACGCCGCATCGATTCCATGTGCCGCCAGTTTCTTTGCCAGCTCCACCGCTACCTGCTGTTCTACCGTCTGCCGGATCTGTGCCGCCAGGACATCGTAGCTGAATTTTTCCATAAGCTGTAAAAGAATCTGTTCTGTTCCTCCGGGCTGTGCGTCCGTCTGTACCGGTGTTGTCTGCTGAGCCTGCATTGTCTGCATTGACGATGCCGCCTGTGATTCTGGCTGCGCCTGTACTGCCTGTGCGGCCGGCTGAACCGGTGTTGTCTGAACATCCGGTATTACTTCCGGAGCCGGAGCTTTCTCAGGTTCGTCTGCCACATCCACTTCTTCAAACTGAATTCTGCCTTTTCGCTCTTTTTCGACCGCCTCGACTGCTGCTTCCTCCGCTGTCAGTTCCAGGAAGGTTACATGCTTTCTTCCAGCAGTACCGGCAGCTTTCTCTGTATCAGCTTCTGCTTCTGTTTCTTCTGTTGCCGGCTTCTGCTTTCTGTTTGCTTCCGCCTCCTCGCGGCTGTCCCCGATAAAGTCTTCCCAGTATCCGGCGCCTTCTTCTCCTATGAAATAGCGGCTCTCATAATCCGGATTCTGGAACATATCCACTACATCCTCCGGTACTTCCACACGGAAGCTAGTCCGGCTTGATGCCCCGAGGATCGTAAAGGCCTGTCCTCTGGCAGCAGTTGTGATCTGTTCCTGTTCACTCTCATTGATGCCGCCGGCCTTCTCATATAAGGTACACAGATCCTGCATGTCATTGGGAGCCAGTGCAAAGATAAAACTATACTGGCAGGCATTGATGATTGCAGTCGACTTTCTGGCAATCTCTTCACTGCCGACAAAGTCCTTGATATTCTGGGTAATGACAATCTGCATACCATTGTATTTACGGATACGCTTTGCCAGCTGGAACATAAAGTCCAATGCTACCGGGAACTTGGTATCAATAAATACATGCGCCTCATCGATCGCTACCACGATTTTCCGATTTGCATGGAATCTCAGATTGTAATCACGGTTCTTAATGATCTCATTATCTACATATTTCAGCACCAGCAGCATCTGTGCATTGGCGATGGTACTGTTGCGGTTTGACAGGAGACTCTGGAAATTAAATACAATAAAGTTCTCGTCCGTGGTGATCGTGGACGGTCCATTCCAGATATTTGCATTTCGTCCGCCAGTGGAGAACTTAGCCACATAGTTCATGAGGATACGCAAAATAGATCTGACATATTCATTGTCTGTCTGCTGGAACTCCTGCAGCACTGCATCATACAGATCATCGAAGATCGGATAATCTGCAGGTGTCAGTCTGGACAGATCCGTCTCCTCCGTAATGCCAAAATTCGTATACATACGGTCGATCAGGCTGTTGAGATACTCCATGGCATCCCTGTCACAATCCGGCAGGATCTGACGGAAGAATTCCTCCAGAAATTGCAGATGTGTTGCATAACTGCCGGTATTTCTATTTTCATCATTGCCATCGTCATCCAGGGCTGTAATGATATGGAATGGATTGATACGTCCCTGTGTGGCATTTCCTACATTGATGAATTTGCCATGGAGGTTGCCTGCCAGCTCCGTATATTCATTCTCCGGATCGAGAATAAAAATCTTACTGTTGTCTGCTGCCAGATTTGTCAAAATGTCCTTGGTCGCATAGGATTTACCGGAACCGGATTTACCGATAATCACCATATTGGAGTTGATACGTTCATTATCTCTGCGGAAGAAATCCAGGAATACCGGAACACCATCGCTGCTTCCAAGCTTCATACCGCCTTCATCAGATACAGACGCAAATACCCACGGATAACATGCAGCCAATGAATTGCTGGGGATACCTCTGCCATCCTTTGCACAAGGATCCCATGCACTGATCTGAGAACCTATGAACGCCTGCACCTGTCCAAACTCCATATTATTCAGACGGAATCCGTTCTCCTGATAAAGTCTTCGTACCATCTTCTTCATGCCAGTCACGTTCACACGCAAAGAGATCGGTGGTTGCACCAGCTTGGAATTTTCTCTGGTAGCCGCAATATCATATGAAGTTACGTAGATATTTGTCTCCAGAAGTGTTTCGCTCTCACCCTGAAGTGTTGCCAGCAGCTCTGACAAGCTCTCGATGTGGTTCTGCAGTTCGATCACTTTGGAGTCTATACCTGTCGCCATCAACTGACCACGAAGCTCCTGCAAAGAGCGATCCAGATTGCGGACTGCTTTCGCATGTTCCATCGGCCGGCATTTGATAACTACTTTTGTGCCTGGCATGGACATCACAGTTGCCAGCCAGGCATCATTTACCATGTTCGGATAGGACACAATCCTGGCATTATGTGTAATGATGTGATTGACTTCCACGGTACGCATCTTTATGTCCAGTGTCTGGGGCATTGCCCAGTCTGCATAATATTCCGGTGCGATCTTGCTGATCTCATGTTCATCAAAATCCACATCGTTTGTATATCTTAAGAATACTGCCAGTTCTTCATCATTCAGCCTTTTGCACTCCAGCTCGCCACCGCGGAGCGCGTCCAGCGCAGAGGATACCTGCATCTCCAGCTGTCTCTTGTCACTCTCGAAAAGAACAATATAATAAAACGGCGAGACTACCTTTTCTCCTTCACACAGCTTCTGAATCTCCTCTATACGGTCATAGAGGACTTCCACTCTCGCCTGAAGTTCTTCTTCCCGAAGTGCACCATTTACGTAGGATGC
>CAVFMZ010000051.1:0-18919 GCA_963623675.1 Firmicutes bacterium CAG:176
CCAGAATCATTTTTAACCGTTGTCCCAGACATTTCCATAGGCTTGTAAATCATCGTCCTTATCGTGCCATCAGCGCACCAATTCTTCACATAAATTTCAGACATATCTTGTTTCGGAAAAAATGCTGCACTTCCATCCATAGGGACGCAATCAGCAGTGATTCTGTCCGGGGACTGCACAATCATTCCGCTTAATCCTCTCGATTGTAGCGATACCGGCTGTTGTGGCTGCATGTATGGACTGATATACTGAGGGAACATATTATTCTGATAAGGCATCATGATCCATTACCTCCTCTAAAACTTCCTCTATCGCATGAATGACTTCGGATTGCGTCTGCAGGTCAAGTCTCTGCAATTCTTTCCGGGCAAAAACCTTTTCCAAAATTTCATCTGAAAACATTCTTTTCTCCCTCCTTCTGCTTATATTTTGGCACAAAAAAAGACGGCAAAACCGTCTCAACTCCTTAATATAATAATACGAAAATAGTAAAAATAGAATAAAACCAAGCCATTTCCGGTTTTCTCCCCTTTCTATCGTTCGCTCCCATGATTGTCGGCGAGATCCGGCGTTATCTCCGGGACAACAACAGCATCCGTGTCAGCCGTTCGCTCCGGGATATTGCCTACAAAGCCATCTATACCAGAGAAACCCTTTCCAGAGAATCCTCCCAGGAACCGACCATTCAGCAGATTGCCGAAGCCATTGACATTCCCGCCGAGGAGATCGTCTATGCCCTGGACGCCATCCAGAGTCCCATCAGCCTCTACGATCCGGTCTACACAGAAGGCGGCGACACCCTGTATGTGATGGATCAGATCAGCGATAAGAAAAACAAAGAAGAAAACTGGGTACAAAATCTTTCCCTGACGGAAGCCATGAAAAAGCTTACCCCCAGGGAACACCATATTATCAATCTGCGTTTTTTTGAAGGCCGAACCCAGATGGAAGTTGCCGAGGAAATCCATATTTCCCAGGCTCAGGTGAGCCGCCTGGAGAAAAATGCCCTGAAAACCATGCGCGGTTATTTGAAATAACGGACATCATTCGTATTTGACGATTTCCTTTTTCAGACGGCCGATAATCTTTTTCTCCAGTCTGGAAATATAGGACTGGGAAATTCCCATAAGATCCGCCACTTCCTTCTGGGTCATTTCCCGTCCTGACGGCTGGTTTAACCCAAACCGGAGTTCAATGATCGTCTTCTCTCTTCTGGACAATTTTGTCAGCGCTTTCCGAAGAAGTTTCCGCTCCACTTCATTTTCCAGATCCCGGTAAATAATATCCGCATCCGTTCCCAGAATATCCGACAGGAGCAATTCATTTCCATCCCAGTCTACATTCAGCGGCTCGTCGATGGACACTTCCATCCGCACCTTGCTGTTCCGGCGCAGATACATAAGAATCTCATTTTCAATACACCGGGATGCATAGGTTGCCAGCTTGATATTTTTATTGCGGTTAAAGGTATTGATGGCTTTGATAAGGCCAATGGTTCCAATAGAAATCAGATCTTCCACACCAACGCCCGTATTTTCAAACTTCTTGGCAATATAGACCACCAGCCGGAGATTATGCTCGATGAGCGATGCCTTCGCCTGAGCCTCATGTTCCGTCTCCAGTCCCAGAATTGCCCTGCTCTCTTCCTCTGCATTCAGCGGCGCCGGAAGAATCTCCGCGCCCCCTATATAATGAATTTCCCCTTTCTGCGCGAAAAACATACTTCTGAGTTTCGGCGCTACTTTCAACTGAATCTGATTGGGTATGGTAACCTTGATGATCATATTGCCTCCTCTTACGAGGGGAGCAGGTCTCTGTGAAGTAAAAGCTGGCAGGAGCGGATCTTCTCCGGCATGCAGGCCACTTCCGGCCGTTCAATCCGGATCGGTTCTTCCGGGCTTCCGATTTCCATGACGTCCAGTATGTACACATCCATTACCCCTTCCCGGTCAATGGTCCGGTAGGGAATCTTCCGGGAAATCCGTTCCTGTTCTGCCTGCGATAGCAGCTGTTCCATACAGCTTTGTTCCAGAATGCTGACCGGCTTTCCGTTAAACGGATCATATAAGCTGTTTCCTGTATCATACCAGGCCTGCACCTGAAGCTTTCCCCCGCCGCAGTACAGCATCACTTCTTTTAAAAGCCCTGCTCTTTTTCTGCGGATTCTGAGAATGACTTCCAGGCCTGCCAGCAGAATCACAGCCGCACCTTCCAGTAGCAGACTGTGGATTCCACCGGTTGGATCCAGCATTTTCAGAAACCGGAAAACTCCGCCCAGTGCAAATCCCTCCAGATATAGTCCCACAGCCGCCAGAAAAAAATGTTTTCTTCCCGGAAGTCCGACCCAGGTCATCATAGCCGAAAGCAACAGCACGCCGGAAAAATACATAAAATTGGTAAGTGCCGCGGAACACAAGGTCATGATGCAGGCTCCCACACTTCCCAGCATACCGGCCAGCAAAATCCTCCGGAATCTTACCGGCAGCTGACAGCAGCATGCCGTGAGTAAAAGCAGGATCACATTCATCCACAGATTTTCCAGAAACAGAAGATCCACATCTACTTCATAGTACACTTGCTTCCCTCTCTCTTATGGTTGCCACCATTATAGGCGGCAGACCTTAAAAAATTTGTTGAAAGCTGTTAGGATTTGGGTTGGGTTGCTTCCAGAAAATGACAAAGAAAAGCCGTCGGGAAACCCGGCGACCAATTATGACAGGATATGCAGAAATTCGTTCATTTTTTCCACCGGAATCTGTCCCGGTGCGGATACGTCTCCCACTGCCGCAAAGGTCAGTGCAGAACCGGTTAAGCTTCCGCTGATCCGGCTTACGACTCCTGTTTTTCCCATGGACATGGTAATCACCGGAATCTCCAGTGTCTCCGATGCCGTCAGAGTTACCTGCAGAAGATTCAGGACATCCTGCGGACACCCCGGCATCACAGCCAGCTTTGCCACTGCAGCCCCCATCTCTTCCATGCGTTTCAGGCGGCGCATCATTTCCTCCGATATCGGCGTTGCCGCAAAATCATGGTTGGACGCGATGGTATGAACCCCCAGTTCTTCCAGTTTCCGAATATGGCTTTCTGTCCGGGTCTCATCCATGAACGCTTCCACATCCACCAGATCCGCAGAACCACAGGCCGCCGCCCGCTCATTGAGCTGATAATAGGTCTCTTTATCCGCCATCCGCTGTCCGCCTTCTCCGGCACTCCGAAACGTGTAGAGGATTGCCTAGGATTTCAGAATCTGTCGAAGCATGGCAAGAATCTCTTCCAGCTTTCCTTCCGTAAAGATATCCTCATAGAAATCCGCCCGCCATTCTACCACTTCCACCGGAAGTTTACTGATCTCTTCCGCCTTTTTCCGAATGGCTTCTTTTGTCTCCGCTACAATGGGCACACAGATCTTCGGCGTTCCTTCGCCCATGACCGCCCCGCTGGGTCCCAGTCCAAATGTTCGTTTCATATGTTATTCCTCCCGATATGCTTCAGGTAAAGTATTTCTCTTTTACAAGGCCAATGGGCATTTCCTTGCCGGTCCACAGAGTGAATGCATAAGCTCCCTGATAGAGCAGCATGTACATGCCATTAAAGAACGGGCAGCCCACGCTCTCTGCCATGGAAAGGAGCCTGGTCTTCCGCGGATTGTAAATAACGTCCGATACAATCAGTTCCGGATGGAGAAAATCAGCAGCCGGAATCAGGCAGCCATCCTCATGAGGGCTCATGCCTACGGATGACGCATTGACCAGAATGCCGCTCTCCCCGATACTTTTCCGCATCTGTACTTCGTCTGCCAGTTCATGCATCTGAATTTTGCAGTTGGTTCCTGCGTTGACACGGCTCACTACTTTCTCCGTCTCTCTCCAGGAATGGCCTTTTCTGGCAATGACATCAATGGCAGACACACCGTCCAGCGCTGCCTGCGCAATAATGGAAGCGGCCGCTCCTCCGGTCCCCAGAATGGTCATTTTTTTACCAATAATATCAAACCCGGCATCTTCCACCGCACGCATGTATCCTTTTCCGTCGGTGTTATACCCGGTCAGCACACCATTTTCCTGCACGACTGTATTGACCGCACCGATCAGTTCCGCTTCTTTGGAACGGATATCCACCCGTTCAAACATACTTCTCTTATGAGGCATGGTACAGTTCCAGCCTCTTGCATTCATCACAATCAGTCCATCCACTGCTGTCTCAAATTCTTCCGGTGATACATCAAAAGCCAGATATACGTAATCCAGTCCGTGATAGCGGAACGATTCGTTGTGCATGGCCGGAGACACACTGTGTGCCACCGGACTACCCAGAAGACAGGTAAGTCCTGTATGTCCTGTAATTGGTACTCCATTCATGATCCATTTCCTCCGTATAAAAATGACCGCCTATGGAAAGGGATACAGCACGTATTCTTACCATAGGCGGTCCGCTGTTTTTACAACTTCGCCGTAAACTTATCTGTTTTTCTGGAAGAACTGCGGAATCTTAATCTCCTGCTCTTCCACGGTGCTCTCCGGTTTCTTGAAGGTCTTCAGCCCCGGAAGCGGCTGCATAGTCATTTTCGGTTTTGCAGCAGCGGTTGCTGTGGTTCCTGCTGCAGGCTTCTGTACTGCGGAACGGTATCCTCCAGGAAGAACAGACTTGGTGTTGCTTTCCTGCAGACCAGTTGCAATAACCGTAATGCTTACTTCGTCTGTATTGGTTGCATCGTACATTGCACCGAAGATCACGTTTGCATCCTCGCCTACCTGCTCCTGTACGTAGCTTGCTGCATCATTTGCATCAATCAGGGAAATATCACCGGAGATGTTAATGATGACATGGCTTGCACCTGCAATGGTAGTCTCAAGCAGCGGGCTGGTAATTGCCTGTTTTACTGCCTCCAGAGCCTTATCATCGCCTCTTGCGGTACCAATACCGATATGTGCAATTCCCTTGTCCGTCATGACAGTCTGAACGTCTGCGAAGTCCAGATTGATCAGTGCCGGCAGGTTAATCAGATCTGTGATTCCCTGTACTGCCTGCTGCAGTACTTCGTCTGCCTTCTTCAGTGCTTCCGGCATGGTAGTTCTGCGATCTACGATCTCCAGAAGCTTGTCATTCGGAATCACAATCAGAGTATCCACTGCTTCTTTCAGTTTCTCGATACCCATCAGTGCGTTATTCATACGCTGTTTTGCTTCAAAACGGAACGGTTTGGTTACAACGCCGACCGTCAGAATTCCCATCTCTTTTGCTGCTCTTGCAATAACCGGGGTAGCTCCGGTACCGGTGCCGCCACCCATACCACAGGTAACAAATACCATATCTGCACCCTGAATCGCCTCTTTCAGCTCTTCGATGCTCTCTTCTGCAGCTTTCTCACCGATCTCAGGCTTTGCGCCTGCTCCCAGACCTTTGGTCAGTTTATCGCCAATCTGAATCGCTGTCGGCGCTTTGCAAAGCTTCAAAGCCTGCTTGTCCGTATTGACGCCAATAAACTCAACTCCACCAATCTGTTCCTCTACCATTCTATTTACAGCATTATTACCTGCTCCGCCTACACCTACAACGATGATACGCGCAGCAGATTCCATTTCATTCGTCATGATTTCCAACAAGGTCAAATCCTCCTTCAAACACGGTATCCCACGCAATCTTACAATATATCATAGCTTTTTTTATGCAAATAAGCAACTATAAATTTGAATTTTTTTGCCCGAATTCTCATTTTTTTACTTGGAAGCTTCCAATGAAATGTGGGTACTCTCATCGGTATAATTTTCCATATGAAGCGTCCCCGACTTTCCTTCCAAATCTGCCTCCAGTTTTTTCAGCCGGGAAACTTTTTCATCCAGGTGATCCCCGGTTCCCAGAGCTACCGTCACATCCCCTAATTTCAGGTACAACTCTGAGCTGTTTCCAAAACGGATTTCATCCGGCTTCAGTTCATACTTGTCCAACAGCTGGGTGATTCTCAAAATCGTCTGAAAGATCTCCGGATCTTTTACTGTCAATGCCTGATGCATGGTCAGACTGTCGAATGAAAGACCTTTGATCATAGGCACTCCGTCCATGACCTGATCCGAACTCTCCACCACAATGCCGTCTTTGTCAAAGTATACATTTTTCCCCAGATACTGCACATATCCCACGATATTTTTCTCATAGACACGGATGGTGATACTGCTGGGCGAATCAATCTTCACCTCAAAGGTGTCAATAAACGGAATCTCCGGATGTTCCATGTAATTATAACGGATATAAAGGTACAGCGTATTCCGCTGCAGACCTTCTCCTACAATAAAATCCGTCACCTGTTCCTTTGTATAATATTCATTTCCGGTAATGGTCACTTCCCGCACCCGGAATACACCGAACACGGACAAAAGCAGTACCACAATGACTGCCAGCACTGCTCCTGCCAGTATCATTCCTTTCCAGTGTCTCTTTCCCGATCTGTTTCCTGCCATGTTTCTTTCCTTCAAATTACTTAGATTATGAGTAGTTTACCACAACTCCCAGCTTTTTTAAATCCCCACATAAATCTTCGTAGCCCCGGTGCACAAATTCCATACCACTGACAGAGCTTATCCCCTCAGCTGTCAGGGCTGCCATGATAAGGGCCGCTCCGCCCCGTAATTCTTTCGCCTCCAGTTCCGCCCCGTGATAAACTTTCACTCCTTCGATCAGTGCAAAGGAATCTCCCGCCTGAATATTGGCTCCCATTTTCTGAAGTTCCGGTACGATCTGAAAGCGCGCTTCAAAAATTTTCTCTTCCAGGAGACTGAAGCCAGTGGATTTTCCCAGCACAGTCATCAACACGGACTGAAGATCCGTCGGAAATCCCGGAAAGGGCGCTGTTGCCAGGTAGGACGCCGGACGAATCGTCCGATTCATATTCACGGCAATCCAGTGGCTGCCAGGATCCGTCTCCACCTTTGCTCCCAGATCTTCCAAAAGCTTTGGCAAGGTTCCCAGATGCTTTACCGGAACGTTAAGAAGCCTTGTCTCCCCTCCTGTAAGCACGGTTCCCAAAAGATACGTGCCCGCCACAATCCGATCCGACGGCACAATATACTCCGCCGCATAGAGGGTCTCCCGTCCTTCCACGGAAATAACCGGAGAGCCGTCCCCCTGGATACAGGCTCCCATTTTCCGGAGAAATTCCGCCAGTTCCACAATCTCCGGCTCCATGGCCGCCCCATGGATAATGGTCTGTCCCTTTGCCGTTACTGCAGCCAGGAGAATATTTTCCGTAGCCCCTACGCTTGGAAAATCCAGATAGATTTCCGCTCCATGAAGATGTTCTGCCCGTCCGCAAAGCGTATGTTCTTTCCGTTCAAAAACAGCACCCAGCTGTTCCATTCCCTTTAAATGCAGGTCAATGGGCCGTTTGCCGATAGTACATCCTCCCGGATAGGGAATTTCCACCTGATGCATACTGCCAAGGACACTCCCAAGTAAATTCACAGTGGAGCGCATTTTCCCCGCACCTTTTCCTTCGATCTTCCATTTTTCTGCGTCCCTGGTATCGAGAATCAGCATATGGCCTTCTCTTTTTATCCTGCAGCCGGTCTCTTCCAGAAGTTCCAGCATATGCTCCACATCCGTAATTCTGGGACAGTGATGCAGAATGAACACACCCTTTCCCAGCAGTGTGGCAGCCAGAATCGGAAGTACCGCATTCTTCGATCCCTGTACCAGCAATTCTCCCTGCATTCTCTGAGGTCCTCTGACATACAGTTTTTCTTCACCCACATCCATATCCTCCGAACCCGTCAACAGGTCAGCCGCTATATACTATGATATGCGCGCACTGCCTGTCAATGTTCCTTTTTCATTTCCCGGGACACACTTAAGACCAGCCCCATTTCCGTCAAGAGAAAGACTACCGAAGTACCTCCGTAACTGATGAGCGGCAGCGTAATACCAGTGTTAGGGATGGTGTTGGTGACGACCGCAATATTTAAAATCACCTGAATCATCATGTGTCCCATGACTCCCGCAGACAACAAGGCTCCGGACAAATCCTGGGTATGGGTGGCAATGACCATCAGTCTCCAGAGCAGAAGCCCGAACAACAAAACAACGCCACAGGCTCCCGCAAGCCCCAGTTCCTCGCAGATAATAGAGAAGATCATATCATTCTGGGCTTCCGGCACAAATCCCAGCTTCTGCATGCTTTTGCCCAGACCCACCCCGAAAATACCACCGGAGCCAATGGCATAGAGTCCCTGCATGGTCTGGTATCCTTTTTCATAGAGTTCCGGATTTCTCCAGATGGCAATCCGCTCCAGCCGGTAAGATTCCACACTTAGAAAGATTCCGGCAAACGCGGTTCCCAGGGCGCCCAGGCCAATAAACGGAAGAAATTTCGGGTTCGCCACAAAAACCAGAATCACGGCAATGCCCAGAATGATAATGGCGGTACTCAAATTATTCGTTCCCACCAGTCCCGCAATGGGGAGAACCGACGCGATGGTCAGGAACATCTGCTTCCAGGATTTCATCTGCTTCTCCTTCCGGCTGATGAGAAGGGTCAGAAGCAATACCACCGCCAGCTTTGCGAATTCCGACGGCTGAAAAGAAAACGATCCCAGAGAAAGCCATCTTCTGGAACCGTTATATTCATCCCCGATAAACAACACCACCGTAGACAGCACCAGGGACAAGCCATAAGCCGGAACTGCCAGCCGGATCCATCGCCGATAATCCATAAGCGACGTGAGATACATGGCCATCCAGCCAATGCTGGTGGCAAAAAACTGTTTTTTTAAATAATAGGCAGGGTCTGCGAATTTGACTCTGCCATTATATACACTCGTGCTATAGAGCATCACCAGTCCGAAAATGGTAAGCGTCAGAATCAGGAGCAGCAGTCCTTTATCGACTTTTTGCTTATCCATGCCTTCCACCTTTCGCAAAAAGGAATTCTCTAACCAGTTTATGCATCATTTTTTCTTTCAGAACTTAAATACCTGCCAGCGCCACCAGACAGCACAGCGCAGTAATAATTGAAAATACGGTCACCACGCGGGTCTCAGACCAGCCGCATTTTTCAAAATGATGGTGAATAGGTGCCATCTTGAAAAACCGCTTTCCATGAGTCGCTTTAAAATAAGTCACCTGAATCATAACGGACAGTACTTCTACCAGATAAATAAGACCTACCAGCAGAAGGAACAGCGGCATATTCATCATATAGGCCGTGGACGCCACAAATCCTCCCAGTGCCAGAGAACCGGTATCTCCCATGAACACGCTGGCCGGATATACGTTAAAGAGCAGGAATCCGAGAAGGCCTCCTACCACTGCAAGGGTAATGGGGGCAATGCCTGCATTGGTTCCCAGTGCTACCACGGAGAAGAATACAGCTACCATCACCGTTACACTGGCTGCCAGTCCGTCCAGTCCATCCGTAAAGTTGGTTCCATTTACCGTTCCAATGACAACAAAGAACAGAAGCGGAATGGATAACCATCCGGGATTCAGACTGATATTCGGAAAAAACGGTACTTTCAGCGTCAGTCCCACATCAGAAATCTTTACCATATAATAAGCAAATACAGCTGTCACCACCAGCTGGCCTGCCATCTTCTGTCCCGGCGTCAGACCCTCTGAGCGATGAAGCACTACTTTAATAAAATCATCCAGAAAACCAACAATTCCAAATCCCACCGTCATGAAGAGAATCGGAATTACCTTCGGATACTGGGGCGCATAGATCAGTGACGTGATCAGCACTGCCAGAAGGAAAATCACACCGCCCATGGTCGGCGTTCCATTTTTCTTCAGATGCGTCTGCGGACCATCATCCCGGACCGTCTGTCCCACCTTTAATTTTCTTAAAATCGGAATTACAATCGGACCTGCCGCTGCACTGATCGCAAAAGAAATCAGCACCGGGAGGGCAATCTTTACATCCATCATCATTTACACCTCTTCATTCATTCGTTCTTTTTGAAGTATACGTCTTCCTGTGTGAATTATCAACCACTTTTTCCTTGCTTTTTATAAAGTCAAGGTGTAATATAAAAATATCTTTGCAGGTATGGTTCATCGGTAGAACATCAGCTTCCCAAGCTGAGGAGGGGGGTTCGACTCCCCTTACCTGCTTTTTTATTGCTCTTCCTGCAGTTCTTTTTCAATCCCCAGATACGGCAGAATATTGGCAAAGATGTTTTTCACCACCGGCGCGCAGACGGTTCCTCCATAATAAATACCCTGTGGGTCGTGAACAATGCAGACCGCCAGCACCTGCGGGTCATCGGCCGGGGCAAATCCAAGAAAGGAGGAAATGTATTTATGTGCGCTTCGGGGCAGTGTCTGAGAGGTTGCTGTCTTGCCGCCAATCCGATACCCTTCCAGGTAGGCTTTATGTCCGGATCCTTCTGATACGACCTTTTCCAGAATCTCCCGCATCTGTCCGGATACCTCCTCTGATACGATTCCTTCCGTCACCGGATACTCCAGTTTTTTCAGTACTTTTCCTTTCCGGTTCTGAATGGCAACCCCAAAATGCGGTGTCACTCGCCGTCCTCCGTTTACCACGGAGGACGCCATCACCGCCAGCTGTACCGGTGTGATCTGAAAGGACTGTCCAAAGGTCATGGTCGCCAGCTCTACCTCCCCAATATTTTCCAGCTGATGCATGATGGTAGATGCTTCTCCCGGAATGTCGATTCCCGTCTTCGTAAGCAGCCCATAGTCATTGAAATACTGATAAAACATTTTGGTTCCCATTTTTAACCCCATCGTCATCAAGGCGGGATTGCAGCTGTTCTCAATCGCATGGGTAAAATCTTCCGCCCCGTGGCCGCCCGCCTTATGGCAGCGGATTCTCCGGTCCTCCACAATCTTATATCCGGGACAGTAATACTGATCCTGCAAAGTGGAAGTACCGGATTGCAGTGCTGCAGAGGAAGTGAAAATTTTGAACGTGGAGCCCGGCTCATAGGTGTCGTTGACGCACTGGTTTCTCCACATCTGATTGCGGGCATCCTGCTTTTCCTGATCGGTCATCTGAGAAATATCCATGGTTTCCGGCAGGGTAAACGGATCGTTCAGATCAAACTCCGGCACATTGACACAGGCATAAACCTCCCCATTCTGCGGATTCATGACCAGGATGGACACATAATCTGCCTGCTTATATTCCATGACCTTTAACGCCTCCTGTTGGGCATAGGACTGGATATTATAGTCAAGGCTCACCACCAGATCGTTTCCCGCTACCGGTTCCACCCGGTTTTCTTTGGCATTTTCAATCTCCACTCCTCTGGCGTCGGTAAGTGTAAGAATCGTGCCTGGAATCCCCTGCAGATATTCCTCATATTTTACCTCCAGACCGATAATGCCCTGGTTATCACTCCCCGTAAATCCCAACACTTTGGATGCCAGCTCCCCATAAGGATAATACCGTTTAAAATCCTCATCCACTTTGACCCCTTCATAACCATAATTCCGGATCCGGTCCCCGGTCTCCTTCTCCACATTAGACTGGATCCGCTCAATGGAACTGACTTTTTCCACCCGTTTTCGTACCCACTCTTCAGAGAGTCCCAGTTCCTCCGTCAGCATCTGAATAATCTGCTCTGGATCTTTCACCTGGCTGTGAATGACGGAAATGGTACAGACCGTCCTGTTATCTGCCAGAATCGTTCCATTCCGGTCAACGATCCGCCCTCTGGCCGCTTTAATGCTCCGTTCCCGCTCATGAAGGTCTTTCGCCAGCTGCTGATAATAGGCAGATTCAAAAATCATCAGATACCCAAGCCGTCCAGCCAAAACAAGAAAGCTGAGCACGCACGCACCAAATACAATCAACATTTTCTTTCTATGAAATGTTTTACAATACAAAAAAGCACCTCACAGTATAGATTCTCAGATCTATTCTATGAAATGCTTTTTAAGGTTATTCTGTCATTCTATTCCGTTGGATTATCGTCCTGCGGCTCTTCCGTCGCATTCTCCGGCTGGGTATCTACCAGGTTTTCATTAACCGGCGTATCTCCCAGTACGGAATCATCCGTCTGGTCAACAGTATCCGGATCCGGCATGATCACCGTCTCTCCTGTCTGCGGATCCACTACCGTACCCTCTTCCTGCTGGGTATCTGATTCTTCAGAATCCTCTTCTGCTGCCGCCGCTTCCTCAGCCGCCTTCTGCTCTGCTTCTACCTCATCCTTCATATCATCCGGGATTTCCTCGGTCGGATAAATATTCAGATATGGAAGTGCTTCTTTCATAATATTTTTCCAGATTTCCTGCGCAAAGGAACTGGTGGACTGTTTCACTGCATTCGGCTCGTCTACTACCACATAGAGAACCACCTGCGGATTGTCAGCCGGGGCAAACCCAATAAAGGAAACCACATAATTGGTCTTATCTCTCGGAATCTTCTCTGCCGTACCGGTCTTACCACCCATGGCATATCCGGCAATTCTGGCGCCACGTCCGGTTGCATTGTTTCCATTGGCATCCTGTGGACCATACATGGTATTGTACAGATAACGGCGGATCAGGGCTGATGTCTTCGTGGAAATAGGGGTTCTTAACAGTACCGGCTCCACATTTTTTACCGTACCACCATCACTGGCCAGAATTTTCTTCACCACATGTGGCTGATAATAATAGCCGCCGTTGATGGTCGCCGAAAATGCAGATGCCATCTGAATCATAGTCACATTGAAATTCTGTCCGAAAGAATTCGTCGCCAGGTCTGTGGAACCCATAATCAGGTTCTCGCTGGGCGCTGTATCAGCCGGATAATAAATCAGGCTGTCCGTTCTCGCTTCCCCCGGAAGGTCAATGCCTGTCCGGAGTCCAAAATTAAAGAGATTCTGATATTTGGAATAATTCTCCTCGCCCAGCTTGGCTGCAATCTGCATCAGGGCATCATTACAGGAATATTTCAACGCACCTTCCAGGTCGATAATGCCGTGTCCGATCTTCTTTGCGCACCAGATGGTATGTCCGCCAACTGTCTGATTACCATCACAGAGGAAGGTGTCGCCGTCATGGACAGCTCCCGTCTCCAATGCCGCTGCCACGGTAATGGGTTTTGCAGTGGAACCCGGCTCATAGGTATCACTGACACAGAAATTTCTCCACAACTCATTCAATGCATTTAACCGGTCTTCTTCTGAAAGATTGGCTGCATCTTCCTCGGAATACAATCCATTCGCTACTACATCATAGGGATTGTTAAGATCGTACCGGCGGTTGCTCGCCATGGCCAGAACCTCACCTGTATTCGGATCCATCATGATAGCTGCCGCAGTCTTACTTCCATCGCCTTCACGGGCTGCATTGGTATATTTCTCCTGGAAATCATCAATGGCTTTTTCCACAATTTTCTGCAGAGTTACATCGATGGTAGAGACAACACTCTCGCCGTCCACTGCCGCTTTGATGGTCTTGTCCTGCTCCAGGTCTTCATTGAGATAATTATAGCTTCTTCCATCCTCGCCGTTCAGGGTATCGGAATACTGCTGTTCGATGCCGTACTGGCCCACATTTCCAGATACGGTGTAACCGATCACATTGCATGCCAGCGAATCATAAGGATAACGGCGGATATAGGTATCCTGCAGCCAGACGCCCTCGATCCGGTTGACTTTATTTCCTTTGTCATCCTTTTCATTCTGCATATCCTCAAAAGGCTGCACCTCGTCCTTGGTCAGTTCTTTTTTCAGCACTACATAATGGCTATTCTTCTTCTCTGACATGATGGTATCCAGTTCCGACCGTTCCATGTCAAAACAGTCTACCAGCGCCTGCAGCGTCGGTTCCAGATAATCTTTCTCACTGTCCTCTGCATCATGGTATTCCCACAAAACTCCCGGATCCAGAATCACGTTATATACCTTCTCGCTGGTAGCAAGCACGGTTCCGTTCCGGTCATAAATATCTCCCCTCTTGTATGGAAGAGTGGTACTGTTGGTATCCTGCTGTGCAAGAACCTTTTTCGTATACTGTTCTCCGCTCACCCGGTTAATATAGACCAGGCGCACAATGATTCCAACTAAAATCAGCACTATTACAACAAATAATAGTGCTAATTTACGCTTCATCTTTAAAGTTATCTTCTGTCTTCTTGTCAAATGATGATGTCTTCTGCGTGTCGACACTGAATACTCCTATTCTCCATCTTTTCCAAGAACTTTATCCTTCAGGCTGGAATGATCCGACGGAATATCTTCATTCTGTCTCACATAATCATCCGTTCCATTATCATACAGAACAACCTGATCCGATCCGGCATACACCATGCCCAGCTCGTTGATTGCCACATCTCTGATATAATCCAGGTCTACTGAAGTCATGATTCTTGTATAATGGTCATCGTTTTCTTTTCTCAGATTTTCCAGCTGCGTCTCCAGTGATGCAATATTTTTCATCCGACTGGTTGTCTCCGCCTGCAGCTGAAGATAATTCACGCAGGACCACAAAACCATACAGGCCGCTGCCGCCAGAAAGATCGTATACAGAATATTTACATAAGATACTTTTTCTGCATGACGCCGTACATTTCTCTGTGGCTGCTGGTCAATATATGGCCGTTGTACCGGCTGTATCTTCCGTACGGTATTTCCTTCTATTACTCCACGTCTTCTCCCTGTGGACATAAGCCGTATTCCTCCCATATCACTTTCTTTTTATGCCCGTTCAAAAACCCTCAGCTTCGCACTCTTGGACCGGCTGTTTTCTTCCAGCTCCCTCTCTCCCGGAAGAATAGGTTTTCTCGTTATCACTTTGCCTTTGGAAACCTTTCCACATACACATACCGGAAAATCCGGCGGGCACGTGCATGGATGTTCATTTTTCCGAAATGCATTTTTTACAATCCGGTCTTCCAGGGAATGGAACGTGATGATACACAGTCTTCCTCCCGGATTCAGGAAATCAATCATATCATCCAGGGAATCCCGGAGCACTTCCAGCTCCCGGTTCAGTTCAATGCGGATCGCCTGAAATGTCTGCTTGGCCGGATGGCCTTTCTGCATCCGGATCTTTGCCGGAATGGCCGCTTTTATAATCTCTACCAGTTCCCCGGTCGTCTCGATTGGTTTCTTCTCTCTTGCCTGCACAATGTGTTTGGCAATATTTTTTGCAAATTTATCTTCCCCGTAATCACGGATTACCCGGTACAGCTCCATCTCGCTGTAACCGTTTACAATATCTTTGGCTGTTTTGTCCTGCCGCTGATCCATCCGCATGTCAAGCGCTGCATCTTCCCGGTAGGTAAATCCTCTGTCCGCTTCATCCAGCTGATAGGAAGACACACCCAGATCCAGGACGATTCCGTCCACTCCGGTAATGCCTCTGGCTTTCAGTTCCTGCACCATCTGGCAGTAATTGCTTCGGATGATGGATACTTTGTCTCCGAAAACGGAAAGCCGTTCTCCTGCCGCCTGAATTGCCGCCGCATCCTGGTCGATTCCATAAAAATGACCCTGATCTGACAACCGGCTGCAGACCTCATATGCATGTCCGCCGCCTCCGAGCGTTCCATCCACATAGATTCCGTCAGGCTGAATATGAAGTTCTTCGATAGTCTCATGAAGCATGACAGAATAATGATTAAATTCCATGTGTCTGTACTCACTCCTTGTTATTTAAATAATTCAGATGGCTGGCGATCACATCCATATCACCGAAATCCGCATTTTCTTTCCAGCGTTCCTCATTCCAGATCTCAATGTGATCCAGCATTCCTGCCAGCAGTACGTCCTTCTCCAGTCCTGCAAATTCACGGAGAGTTGCGGGAATGAGAATTCGTCCCTGCTTGTCCAGTTCGCAGGTGGTCGCGCCTGCCACAATAAAACGCATGAAAAGACGGGCATTCTTGTCTGTAAGCGGAAGTTTTTGCAGGTCTGCCACATAGGCTTCCCAGCTATCCATAGGATACACAAAAAGACAGCCATCCAGTCCTCTTGTCACAACGAATTCTGCACCAAGCAGTTCGCGGAACTTGGAGGGAACAATCAGCCTGCCCTTGGGATCTACCGTATGTCTGTACTCGCCCATGAACATGCGTCTTCACCCTCTTTCGCACTGTCGGTTCCTCCACTTTCTTCCACTCAGGAACCATTATGCACCACTTTTCTCCACTTACTCGTTAATAATACCCCCTATCTTTTCAAAAATCAATACAATCTTAAGAATTTCTTATGATTCTGAATAGTTACATGAGTTTCCATACAAAAAAGTGCCACGGAGCATTATGAAACGCTCCGTGGCACTTTTTTGTTCTTATGAAATTGTATGTATTTCCGCTTCATATGCTTCTATGAGCCGGTCCATTTTCCGGGCCTCCTCCAGAAGATCTGTCAGATGAATGGCGTTCTCCGCCATTTTGTCCAGCACTTTACGCTGTTCTTCAATTGCCTGTTTAATGTTCATTCTCCTCTGTCAGTTCCTTTGTTTTCAGACGACGTCTTCCCATTATAATCATGGTAAGGGAAAACAGTATCAGAACTCCTGCCAGAAGCTGTGAAACAGGGATTCCTGTTCCTCCGATCTGAAGCTGGTCTGTCCGAAGGCCCTCGATCCAGATGCGTCCCATTCCGTATCCCAGCAGATACATCAGGAACTCTTCACCCTGAAATTTCTTACGGGTGCGATACCAGTAAAGGAAGCAGATCACACCCAGGTTCCATAGTGACTCATACAAAAAAGTCGGATGTACCTGAATAAACTGCTCTCCTCCAATGACCTGCACATGTTCCCACATTTGTTCGGTGATTTCATGCGCGCGCACTGCACTTACCGGAAGCTGCATGGCAAACAGCCCGTCCGTGTAACCGCCAAAAGCTTCTCTGTTAAAGAAATTGCCCCAGCGGCCCAATATCTGACCTGCAACCAGACCGATGCACGCCGTATCCAGCATCAGTGTAAATGACTGCTTTTTCACACGGCTGTACACAAAGACCGTCAATACGGCTCCGATCACGGCTCCGTAAATCGCGATTCCTCCCTGTCTCAGATTAAAAATACTGAGCAGGTTGTCCTTATAATTGTCCCATGAGAAAATTACATAATATGCCCGCGCACAGATAATGGAAACCACGATGGCATAGATCACCAGATCTGTGTAAGTATCCGGATTTTGGCCTGTCCGCTTTGCTTCCCGTTCTGCCAGAAAAAGTCCTAACAGAATGGAGCATCCCATGATAATTCCATAGTATGCAATCGGAAATCCGAACACGGAAATGAATTTTCCCACATGCTCCAGGTGTATCCCCAGATGCGGAAAGTTAATTGACGTGTTCATCGATGAGTATTCCTTTCCTTATGAATCGCCCGGTACGATCCATGATTCTATTCTATTTCCTGCATGAATCTTTTGCAACCGGATTTTATCGACGTTTTTCGACAATTTATACGTTAAAACGGAACAGGATCACATCGCCGTCTTTGACCACGTAGTCTTTTCCTTCCATGCCGACAATTCCTTTTTCTCTTGCTGCGGAAAGGCTTCCGTTGTCAAGCAGATCCTGATAGTTGACAACCTCTGCTTTGATGAATCCACGCTCGAAATCCGTATGAATCTTTCCTGCTGCCTGCGGTGCCTTGGTACCTTTCTTAATGGTCCATGCGCGGCACTCATCCTCACCTGCAGTCAGGAAACTGATCAGTCCTAAAAGGCTGTAGCTTGCTGCCACCAGTTTGTCAAGTCCGCTGGACTCCACGCCCAGGTCTTCCAAATATTCTTTCTTCTCATCCTCATCCAGTTCAGAGAGTTCCTGCTCAATCTGTGCACAGATCACAAATACCTCTGCGCCCTCTTCTTTTGCCATCTCTCTTACTTTTGCCACATGCGGATTGGATGCTCCGTCATCTGCCAGATCGTCCTCGGTTACGTTCGCTGCATAGATGGTCGGTTTTGCAGTCAGAAGATTATAGTTCTTAAACCACAGCTGATCGTCTTCATCATCCGGAACTTCAAAGGTTCTTGCCATCTTGCCCTCTTCCAGATGTGCTTTGACAGCTTCTACCAGCTCCAGCTCTTTGGCATAGGTCTTGTCCATCTTCGCCTGTTTTGCGATCTTGGAAATTCTTCTGTCCAGAATCTCAATATCAGAGAAGATCAGCTCCAGATTGATGGTCTCAATATCTCTTGCCGGATCAATGGAACCATCTACGTGAATGATATTCGGGTCCTCGAAGCAGCGTACTACATGGACAATGGCATCAACCTCACGAATATTCGCCAGAAACTGGTTACCAAGTCCCTCACCCTTGCTAGCACCCTTTACCAGACCTGCAATGTCTACGAACTCAATGGTAGCCGGTGTTACTTTCTTTGTATGATACAGTTCGCCAAGCTTTACAATTCTCTCATCCGGAACAGATACAATACCGACGTTCGGATCAATCGTTGCAAACGGATAGTTTGCAGACAGCGCTCCTGCCTTGGTCAGAGAGTTAAATAATGTACTTTTTCCTACGTTCGGAAGACCGACGATACCTAATTTCATGCTATCAATTACCTTGTTCAGAAATTCCTGATTTTCAGGATATTCTGCCTTTCTCTTTCTTTCCTTACACAGTTTGGGCAAATCCTGGCTGGATTTGCCCGATACAGCATAATATTATAGCACAGCTTGACTGGTTTGGAAAGAGGTGGTTCTGGAGTTCCTGCTTTACCTGCCCTTCGCCTGGGTCGTTGGTCTCCGCTCCAAACTTGCTAAAAAATTTCCTGCCTTTTCCAAAAAGTGTGGAACTCACGTCCAATAAAGCCCTTTTCTGGCCCATTTCAGGTAAAAAAGCTTGTTGTGGCGGCATAAAACAGGAACTGGCGTGGGACTATTTTGAAATAGACCCACTTACTAAATGTTTCATTTTATATCAGGCCTCCATTTTACTCCGATAATCTCTCGGAATCTCCAAGCCAGTAAATACAAGGCTTTCAGATTCCATTTTT
>CAVFMZ010000052.1:0-18606 GCA_963623675.1 Firmicutes bacterium CAG:176
ATGAGGCATGGGGACCGCTTGCCCAGCACCGATTAAAAGAAGTCCTCGAAAGCCCATCCCTCCTCAATACTTCAAGCTACTGTACTGCTCATCAGAAACCGGTTCACACCATTCATTGCTGCACTCCTCTCCGGGTACTTCTACAGCAATGTGCGAAAACCAGCTGTCCTTTTTTGCCCCGTGCCAATGCTTAACATTTGCAGGAATCATTACAACACTTCCTTCGTGCAGGCTGACGGCATCCTTTCCTTCCTCTTGATACCAACCTTCTCCGGCTGTACAAATGAGCAGCTGTCCACCGCCTTGTTTTGCATGATGAATATGCCAGTTGTTGCGACATCCCGGCTCAAAAGTTACATTTGCGGCAAATAGTCCACCCTGGGGATTTGTAAGTGGATTCAGGAATGAATCACCAATAAAGTACTTGGCATATGCTGTATTTGCTGTACCTGTTCCAAACATGTTGTGCTGTTCAAAAGCATCCTTATTTTCATATTTCATGATAATACCTCCAAAATTTTTCATCCAACTCTATCAAATCTGGCAGAGTACCACGTCCATAGGAGCGATGCACCGCATGGGCGTGGAGACTTCATAACGAATCCAGACAGCACCGCTCTCAAACAACTGCACATGTTCAAGCTTCAGCGGTGTAACAGGTCTGTCTGTCGGCAACCCGTCAAATACAGCGCTCATACCGCCTCGTCCGTCAATTCCTGCTCCAATCAGAATACTGACCTCATCAATGAGTCCTTCTGCAAGAAATCCGGCATTGATATGTCCGCCTCCGACAACTGCCATTCTTTCAACACCAAAATCATCTGCAAGAATCTCGCAGGCACGCTTCAAATCAATATGCTCCTTACCGCAGGCAATCCAGGAGATATACTTTTCCTTCAGATAGTCCAGATATTCCTGACTGACATTTTCACTGGTCAAAACGAGTATCGGACGCTGTGCATCCGTCTGATCTTCCCAAAGCAATGAACCATGCGTATCAACCACGACTTCGTATCCATCAGCAGCCGCAGCTTTATGAAATGCTTCTTTTCCAAGCGGCATACTAATCTTGCTCGAAAAACTTCCCGGCAAAGCCATCTCAAGCTCTGCCGTCACACGTCCGCTGACCCGTGTCGGTGCGTCAAAGGAATCCAAAGTGCTGTAATATTCCTGCACCCCTGGCAGCTGTTCAGTCATGGCACAGTCAATTCGGCCATCCACTGCTGTCATCATGTGACAAATAATATAGGGTTTGTTCATCGAAATAATCCTCCCTGTCTTTGTGTCTTGAAGCACACCATTTCATGTGCTATACTCACGATAAACCATGAACCTAACTTTAGGTCAAGGCATTTTTGAAATTTTTTTGGAGGTATGCCATGTATACAATTGGACAAGTACTTCAATTTCCTGCTCCGGTGTGTATTCTGCATATGCCCATAGGTCTACGCTACTCTTTTGATATTCTTTTGTCAGTTCTGTAATTTGATACTGTACATCCTTCAACTGATAAGACGTTCCAGATTTTTCAATCTGTTCAGGAAATGCGTGAGCATCCTGTGTGTCTGCAAGATATGTATAAGTTTCCTGCCAGATTGCTGGCAGCGTAACAAGCTGATCATTGTCTTGTGCAGATGTTTCTGGTGTGTCCGTTTCGGACACACTCTGCATTTCTGTGTCCACATTAGCATCCGATGTCAGCTCTATAACAGAAGCCGTGTCCATTTCGGACACGGCCTCTGTTGCATTCTCTGCATAGGTTGGCGATGATACTGCTAACATCAATCCGCAGCGCATGATAAGTTTTTTTCTCTGTTTCAAGTGTTCTCTTCTCTCCTTTCTGTGTCCGAATCGGACACAAAATAATTTTTGTTCAAGTGTCTGTTTTTTCTGACGGACAGCATACACATGATACCAATACCTGCAAATGTGCCTGCCAGAAAGAACAAACCACAACCAATCACTAACGAGCTGATACTAATTGTCATTTTGCACTTCCTCCCTTCCATGTGGATCTGGAATCGGATCTCCATCTATATATGTTCCGCACACAATTATTCGATCAAAGCTGTTCGGCACACAGGTAGAAAACGCTATTACATGTCCATATTCCTTCAATTTCACACTGTCTCCCTGCATACTATTTCTTACTTGCAACTCGCTTTGCCACTTTGAAAAGTCCTCTCCCCAACAGTCAAAAGACCGCTGAAAAACATCTGCTGAGCGGTGACACTGAAAAATTGAGAAAATCTGATAACGGTAGTTCCCTTTGGGTGTCAGAATCCAGAAATACGGTTCCTCATCATACAATTTCTGATCTTTTAGTAATACAAGATCCGACAGCATGGAACCATCCCGAACGTTATGTCCATAAATGATCGAATACGGCGATGAAAAATCGGATGCCATCCGGTAATCCATGAAAATGCTGCCTGCTTTGGAATCATCACTGGATAAATCATATGTGCGGTGTACATAATACTCATTATCATCTGCCTGCAAAATGGGGTAAGATATTTGCGGCAATCCGGTAAAGTATACCCAGCCAATGATGTCACGATTGATTTCTTTTAGTGCTGCCCAGTCTACATTGAACGGAGGCTCATCTTTTTCCTGTTTTGTTTGCTTTCTTTTCGTGTCCGTTTCGGACACAGATTCTTCTGTTGATCGCTCTGGTTGGTCTGACTCATCCGTTGTCTGTAAAACTGCCTCGCGAAGATCTCCATACAGTTTCTGATCATCCTGATATTCTTGGTAATACTTCCACAAACGGAATCCAAAATATCCTGCTGTTCCAAGTGCAACAAGCAAAACGACAATCAAACCAAGTAGGATATGACTTTTTTTCTTTTTTCCTTCCTCTTCGCAGATTCTTATGATTTCTTCGTTTGTTGACACAACATTTATTTTCTTATTTCTTTTCCATTTCACTCTGCTGTCTCCATTTCTATGCAAAGGATGCAATGATACACAAAATGCCAATAATCAGACTAAGATTTCCTGCTAGTGCTGCCACCTTACGAATGATGGATGCCTTCATTGCCTTCCATGTACTGTCATGAATCTCAGAAATACCGGCATAGGTTCTTGCCAGAATGCCAATCAGTGTAAATACAATTCCGGTAAACAGCATTTTTGTCCACCTCCTATTTTCTTACAGTCCCGACCAGAAAGCCGGGACTGCAAATTATTTTCCCGGTAAGATAATTTCTCACTGGGAAAAGGATACATACGTTTCCCATTTAAAACGTTACATCGGTTACTTCTGATTCTTTCTCTTTCTGATCAGTGCAACAGCAGATACCATTGCTACAAGAACTGCTGCTGTCAAGCCAAATACATACAGCATCGGGCTTGAATCATCTCCTGTTACGACTGGTGGAATCTCCGGCTGTACTGGTACACTTACCGTCTGATCCTCGTCTGTAAGATCACTGTGATCAACGATCGGGGTACCCTGCTCATCATACAGTGTCTCAAAGACTACCAGTGTCTTTCCCTGCAGCTTTGTGGTGTCAAATGTGAAGGTTACTTCTACACTTCCATCTGCTGCCTCCGCTGTAAAGGTGGTTTCTGCGGTTACACCAATCGACTCTCCGCTTGCCTTATCCATAATGGTTCCCTTTACCACGTAGGTCTTTCCTGCGGTCAGACCCTTGTACGTTACGGTATCTACTAAGATTACGCTGCTTCCCAGAGTCATGGTCTTGCTTCCAGATGTCTGGTCTGCTGCTGTGGTATGAATCTCTGGATAAGAGATCGTCTGATCCTCATCCTCCAAATCCTCATGACTTGCAATCGAGATTCCTTCATAAGCAAGACCCTCGAATGCTACCACATGCTTTCCAGCCAGTGCTAAGGAATTAAACGTAAACTCAATGATGATGCTTCCATCTGCTTCTTCGGCAACAAAGGTCTTTTTTGCTGTTACTTCCTTTCCGTCAACGAGTAACGGTTCTCCGGTTTCCTTTACCATCAGCTTGCCGCTTACGGTATATTCCTTGCCCGGAATCAGGTTCTTATAGAACACTTCATCCAGAACAGTGGTTTCCTCAGCAACAACGCCGTCATGATCGCCTGTTACCTTATCCGTTGCGGTTGTGTAAACATCTGGGATAAATACCGTCTGGTCTTCATCTTTGATATCTGTATGGATGGCAACTTCCTTACCTTCTGTGTAGAGGGTTTCAAAGGCAACATAGGTCTTTCCAGCAAGGACAGAGGCATCAAATGTAAAGGTTACATCCACGCTTCCGTCGGTTGTTTCTGGGGTAAAGGTGGTTTCTGCTACAACCTCTTCCTCATTGATTACCAGTGGCTCTCTGGTTTCCCTATCCATTAAGGTTCCCTTCACGGTGTATTCACGGCCAATTTCCAGTCCCTTATAGGCTACGGTATCAACAATTACTGCTTTCTCCATTGCCTTTTCAATATGATCCTTGGTATCCTCGCCAACTGCTGTGGTATGGATGTCTGGTACATATACGGTCTGGTCCTTGTCCTCGATATCCGCATGGGCTGCAACCTCGATTCCCTGATACTCAAGGGTTTCGAAAGCTACAATGGTGGTTCCAGCAATCTTGGATGCATCAAAGGTAAAGATTACATCTACGCTTCCATCTGGTGTTTCTGCGGTAAAGTTAGTTTCTGCGGTAATCGGCTCGTCATTGATTAAGATTGGCTCGCCGGTTGCTTTGTTCATGAGCGTTCCCTTGACGGTGTATTCCTTGCCTGGTAACAGGTGGGTATACAGAACGGTATCCACGATGGTAGCCTTCTCATTTGCCTCGGTATGATTGATTTCCGTTACCTTGTCAGCTGCAGTTGTGCGGATTTCTGGAATGTAGACGGACTGTCCTTCATCCTTGATTTCATGATGCTTTCCGACTTCCTTATCTTCCGTATACAGCGTCTCGAAAACAACGGTTGTCGTTCCGGCAAGCTTGGAAGCATCCAGTGTGTAGGTTAAGGTGACAGTCATGTCTCTCTCATCGGCAGTAAAGGTAACTTCTGCGGTGATGGTTTCGTCATTGACCATAAGCTCTTTTCCGGTGGTCTGATCCATCAGAACACCCTTTACGGTGTACTCGTTTCCAATCTTCAGACCTGTCAGAACCACCTCATCGGTGATGATCAGATCTTCATTGGCTCCAGTTACATGATCCTGTGTGGTGTTTGCTGCGGTTGCAGTGGTATGAACATCCGGGATGTAAACCGTCTGGTCTTCATCGGTGATGTCTGCATGTACGCCAACCTCAATGCCTTTATACTCGACAGATTCAAATGCAACAACCGTGGTTCCTGCGATCGCAGATGCATCGAATGTGAAGATCAAATCCACACTTCCGCTGCTCTTCTCTGCGGTAAAGGTCGTTTCTGCGGTAATCGGCTCGCCGTTAATTAAAACTGCTTCGCCGGTTTCCTTATTCATCAGAGTTCCCTTGATCGTATATTCCTTACCCGGAAGTAAAGAAGAATACTTTACGGTATCAATGATGGTGGCCTTTTCCAGTGCCTCGGTGTGATCAATCTCGGTTGTCTGATCCTTTGCATGGGTACGAATCTTTGGAAGATAAACGGTCTGCGCATCATCCTTAATGTCAGCATGAACGCCTACTTCCTTGTTCTCGGTATACAGTGTTTCGAATGCAACTAACAGGGTATCTTCTAATGCAGAACCGTCAAACTTGAAGGTGACATCAACAGTTCCCTTCTGTGCCTTTGCGGTGAAAGTACTCTCTGCAGTTATTTCCTTACCGTTTACGGTGACGGCCTTTCCAGTAGCCTTGTTCATAAGAACACCCTTTACGGTGTACTCACGGCCAACTTCCAGTCCCTCGTAAGAAACGGTATCAACGATTGTTACGTCTTTCTTTGCTTCGGTCACATGATCCTTGGTGTCACTTCCGATTGCGGTAGTACGAACCTTCGGGATATAGACGGTCTGATTCTTGTCGGTGATGTCGGCATGGATCGCAACTTCTACACCCTTATACGTCATGGACTCATAAGCAACTACGGTAGTGCCTTCTAATACGGAGGCATCAAACTCGAATACCACATCAACACTTCCACTGGTCTTTTCCGCCTTAAAGGTTGTGCTTGCGGTAATCTCCTTGCCATTCAGTAAGATCGGCTTACCAGTTGCCTTATTCATTAAGGTACCAGTCAGCGTGTATTCCTTTCCTGGCAGTAAGGAAGAATAGGTTACTGTATCAATAATCTTTGCCTTTGGCTTTGCTTCGGTGTGGTTAATTTCCGTAACCGCGTCCTCGGCGTTTGTACGAATCTTTGGAAGATAAACGGTCTGCGCATCATCCTTGATATCAGCATGAACGCCTACTTCCTTGTTCTCAGTGTAGAGAGTCTCAAAAGCAACTAACAGGGTATCTTCTAATGCAGAACCGTCAAACTTGAAGGTGACATCAACAGTTCCCTTCTGTGCCTTTGCGGTGAAAGTACTCTCTGCAGTTATTTCCTTACCGTTTACGGTGACGGCCTTTCCAGTAGCCTTGTTCATAAGAACACCCTTTACGGTGTACTCACGGCCAACTTCCAGTCCCTCGTAAGAAACGGTATCAACGATTGTTACGTCTTTCTTTGCTTCGGTCACATGATCCTTGGTGTCACTTCCGATTGCGGTAGTACGAACCTTCGGGATATAGACGGTCTGATTCTTGTCGGTGATGTCGGCATGGATCGCAACTTCTACACCCTTATACGTCATGGACTCATAAGCAACTACGGTAGTGCCTTCTAATACGGAGGCATCAAACTCGAATACCACATCAACACTTCCACTGGTCTTTTCCGCCTTAAAGGTTGTGCTTGCGGTAATCTCCTTGCCATTCAGTAAGATCGGCTTACCAGTTGCCTTATTGATCAGCTTTCCGGTAACGGTATACTCCTTACCAACAAGAACGGATGAATACTTCACAGAGTCGATGATCTTTGCCTTTGGCTTTGCCTCGGTGTGGTTAATTTCCGTAACCGTATCCTCGGCGTTTGTGCGAATCTTTGGCAGATAAACTGCCTGATTCTCATCGGACAGATCTGCGTGAATTGCAACTTCCTTGCCTTCGGTGTACAGTCTTTCAAATACAACTGTAATGGTATCCTCAAGTCCTGTTCCATCAAACTTGAATGTTACATTGACTGTTCCATCCTTTGCCTTTGGAGTGAAGGTTGTGCTCGCGGTTACAGTCTTTCCTGCGCTGGTAATGGCATTTCCAGTTGCACGATTCATCAGCATTGCCTGTAACTGATATTCTCTTCCAACCTCAAGTCCCTTGTAAGAAACGGTATCCGTCATTGTGATCTCGTTGTCTGCCTTTGTGATATGATCCTTTGTATCATCACTAATTGCACTTGTCTTGATCGTCGGGATGTAAACGGTCTGTTTTGCATCGCTGATCTCTTCATGTGCTGCCAGCTTAATATCTTTGTAGGTCAATGTCTCATAAACAACGACAGTTTCTGGTGCAACAGCAGTTGCATCAAATGAAAAGGTTACATCTACACTTCCCTCTTCCTTGGTTGGAGTAAAGGTTGTGCTTGCGGTTACTTCCTTGCCACTGATTACGATCGGTTCTCCAGTTGCCTTGTTCATCAGCTTACCAGATACAACATAGCTGCGGTTCGGAAGCAGGTTGGAATAGAAAACAGTATCAATGATGGTTGCAGTCTTTGCAGACTCGGTATGGTTGATTCCAGTGATCTTATCCTTTGCGGTTGTGTGGATCGTTGGAATAGAAACCATCTGATCATCATCCTTCAGATCTTCATGCTGTGCTAACAGCGCACCATCCGAATACAGGTTCTCGAACACAACCGTCGTGGTTCCTGCTAACTCAGATGCGTTCAGGGTGTACGTTAATGGGATGGTCATCTCATGAGCATCTGCTGTGAAAGTTCTTCTCGCAGTAATAGTAGCACCATTAACTACAATCGGCTTTCCAGTCTTTGCATTCATTAAGATTCCGCTCAGTGTATACTCGGTACCAAGCTTCAGTGCCCTAAGTGCTACCTGATCGGTGATTGTAACCTTCTCGTTTGCACCAACAACATGATCCTCTGTATCGTTGGATGTTGCTGTTGTATGTACGGACGGGAAGTACTCAGTCTGTCCCTCATCACGAAGATCTGCATGAACAGCTACCTTTTTGCCTTCGGAATACACCTCTTCAAAGGCAACCGTGATCTTTCCTGCAAGGCATACACCGGAGAATTGAAAGGTTATATCAATGGTTCCATTTGCTTTTTCAGCAACAAATTCATTCGATGCAGTAATCTTATTTCCTGCATCATCCAGAAATGCCTCTCCAGTTTCCTTATCAACAAGGGTACCAACTACTGTGTACTTGCGTCCAACTTCAACGCCATTGTAACGAACCGTATCAACTAGAGTGATCTCCTCATCTGCTGCGGAATTGTGACTGCCATTTTTATCATCAAGAATAGTTGTCTTAATGCCAGGAACGTATACAGTCTGATCGGTATCCGAAATATCTGTATGAGAAGCAACAGTGTTGCCGTCTAACTCAAGATACTCGTAGAATACGAACTTACGACCGCCAATTTCGGAAGCATCAAAATTGAACGTAACATTAACGGTTCCATCTGGTGTCGTTGGAACAAATTCAGTACTTGCAGTAATGGTCTTTCCGTTCACCATCAGGGCATTTCCAGCAGATGTCATAAGAATACCCTTCATGGTATAAGTTCTGCCCGGAAGCAGATGTTTGTAGGTTACAGTATCCACAACAGTTGCATTGCTGTCTGCCAGTACCTGATTTAATCCGGTATTGGCATCCAGAGCCTTTGTGTGAATCTCTGGAATGTAAACAGTCTGATTCTTATCATTGATATCTGCATGAACTGCATATCTTCTGCCATCGTGATAAATATCCTCAAACGCTACAAGTGTCTTTCCAGCTAAGGAAACGCCTGCAAATGTGAATGTGATATTTACACTTCCATCCGCAGCCGGCGCAGTAAACTCCTTAGATGCGGTGATTTCATTACCGTCATCATCAAACGCTGGCTTTCCGGTATCGGCATCCATCAATGTACCAGTGATTTCATAAGTCTCGCCTACCTTTAATCCCGTATAAGTTACTGTATCAATGATCGTTATTGAATCAGTTGCATTGGATACATGATCTTCGGTGATATTATCGTGGGCAGTTGTCTGAATATTGGGGAAGGCAACGGTCTGATTTTCATCATCCTTATCCTTATGCTCTGCACAGAATTCTCCATTTAAGGAAAGTTCCTCAAATGCAACAACTGATTTACCAACCAGTGCAGATGCGTCAAATGTAAATATAACATCCTGTGTACCAGTCGTTTCGGTTGGCTGGAAGTCAACCGTTTCGGTCATCAACTCTGTCAGAGCATCGCCGTCCTTTACATATAAGGTTCCTGTTAAGGTATAAACCTTGTCGGTTTCCAAATTTCGATAAGAAACATGGTCTGTTAACACTACATTTGAAAGTGCTTCTGTGAAATGCTCTCCATCTACATCAACTAACGTTGTTTCAATTCCCATCGGAATGTTGTTGACCGTTCCCAGATCCAGTACCTTTCCATCTGTGTCAATAGTGACGGTATTGGTATACATCTTCATGTTTCTGGTTGCTTCGGTTTTTAATTCGGTAATGCTATAAGTACCATATACAAATGCGCCGTAAGAATCCTTTGCATCTGTCATGGTTCCTTCGCTGTCCATACCAAACCAAAGTCCGGCATCCTTTGCCAGAGAATCAATAACGTTTTGTGGAATCACATCCTTTTCTCCATACTGGGAAAGAATTTCGTCATTCGCATTTGTGTTGTTTGTCTTTCCTGTTGCAGATGTAAAGTTTCCGTCTGCATCAGTTAAGATGTAGTGTGTTTCTCCTGTTGCGTTATTCGTGATCTTAAATGGAATACAAGCAAGTGCTTCATCTGTCTCTGAATTTTTCTTTACAAAGGACAGATCACCGCGTACAACGCGATCCTTAAAGATAACTGCCTGATTTCCCGGCTCGTACTGGATGAAGGCAGCTCCATTATAAGAAACCACATTGAAATAATGTGTCTCACCTTCGGTCATGGTGTACTGGTTATTGACACTCTTCTCCTTCATGGAGTAGTGGCCAACTGGGAACGTTGCCGTTGTTGTAATGTTTCCTTCCGCGTCAGAAACAGCTGTTGCTACTACTTCTCCCTTTGCGTAAGATACACCACCAACAACAACCGGAGTATCCGAGTAGTTGTAGATCTCAAATGTGATACCTTCAAAGGAGGTCCCCCCCCATCGCTGCTTTCTTATTCAGCTCAAGGTCATGCTTCTCCATCACCGGAACACCTGTTACTGGAGCGTTATAGAATGCCTTTGCCCATACAAGCTGGCCCGCATCACTATCAGTCAGTGTCACAGTGTCCTGATTGTCCTGCCACTGATAAGAACCATTTGCCAGTGCAGATGTTCCTTCATGGAAATTCTTGCCGTCAAACGCTGCGTCCTGACGAAGCTCACGAACAATATAGCTTCCAATAGGAAGATCATTGGCCCCTGTCGCTGCATAACCATTTGAATCAGTTGTTACAACCTGTGCAACTGCTCCATTTTCAATGCTATCTCCTGCATAGTTAATGATTGCAGAACCTGTGTTGTTGACAATGGCAAATTTGATGCCGGAAAGATCGGCATCACCAGATGCAGCGCCTCCAGTTGATGCATCATACTTTGCAATGCGAATACCTGCCTTATTCTGAACCTCGGCATAAGTCAGGGTTATAGCAGTCTCATCGTCTACGGAAGTGGAAAGTGCATTGCCACTCTTCAGATATACAGCTGAGTTCTCGTCAACCAACTGGAATAAATATACATTGTTGGTTCCAGAAATCGTTGCACCAGTCTTTGCGCTGCTTACAGTAGCCCCATCAACTGTAAATCCTGCTGGCGCCTTTGTCTCTTCAACAGTAATGGTTCCAAGAGGAATAATATAAACTCCATTATAATATTTTCCAAAAACCGCACCTGCACTATTACTGTTTGGAACAATATGCGCATCATCTAGTGATGCAAAATATCCACTTGCACTTTTAATGGTTTGAATTACCCATACAGTCGGCTTTACTTCTGAGTCTGTATCTGCTTCAATTTCTGCCACACTATTGTACTGCTTCGGATAATAAGTAATGGTATACTCAGCTCCAGATAAGTCAGCCGTAGTCGTTCCATCACCATTGATTTTGTTGATCACAATTCCCAATGGGTCGTTTAATGGCTGGTCAACTGTCTCACATGTTACTGGAGCATCAACCGTTGTTCCTGCTGTTACGTTTACTGTATAAACTGTACCATTTGTTTTGTAACCTGATCCTGAAGTTGCATCCGCCTCTCTTACATAGTAAGTACCCTCTGGTAACTCATATGGCTGGCTATATCCATTGGCATCCAAGGAAAGCACAACAAGGTTGTTGACACAAGCCTCATCGGTAAAGATTCCGTACTGAATACCTGCAAAATTGTAGCAACTATTTCCATTTGTAATTTCTGGATTGGAAGATGATTTATGAATCTGCAAATATCCCGTTTTCGGTGCTGACGGATATGCAATACACAGTGTGGAAAATGCACACTGGTAATTCTCTGCATGTGCAATACCGCCCACATGAAGCATTGAGGTTACGACCTTAAATGTCGCATATGTATAACCGTCTCCTCTGTCATGAACCTCCGTACACTGGAGTGCAACATTCGGATGATAATGTCCGAAACCTTCGTCTGCCGCATAATCCATCTGAGTACGTCCGGTAAAGTTGCTGACTGATGTTACAATATCCTGTGGTGTTGTAGCGGATTCATTGCCCCATGCATGCATACATGCAAGAAGGACATTTGTTCCTTCCAGATTCAATGTGTTTCCACTTGTGCCGGTAACAGCACCCAGACCGTCCGTCACATAACCGAATATCTGATTTCCACCCAGATTGACGCTTGATCCGTTATAGGATGCACGTGCGCTGATATTCTCCGTAGTCATCTGTACCATGTATCCCGGATCCGCCGAGTTGGTATTTAATTGTGTTTTGAACCATGAACTGATCTGGGAATCCACACCCTTTCCATTGTAGAAGCAGAAGAACTGGGAATCATGTGTTGGAACCACACTTGCTCCGACATGCGTTGCTCCACTTCCGTCAGTAGCTGTATTTACTCCGACAATCGTAAGTCCGGTATTCGCATAGATGAACTTATCTCCCACTGCCAGGTCTTTCGGCACACTGTTCTTGTCAAGCTTTAAGTACGCTCCGTTATACATCTCTGCTGCCAGACTGATATCGACATCTGTTGTCTGTGACGCATAAAGCTCCTGTGTGGTTACTTCGGCTGCCATTGAATACTTTGATGTGGCATTGTAGCCGATCAGAATATCCAGACTGCCCACTGCGTTTGCATCATTAACGACAAACTGCAGTACTTTTCCATTATTCATGCTTCCCACACTGTCCGGAAGACTTGCACCGCGGTTAACGGAAGCGGATACCAGATAGTTGTCAGCGGAGTCATCGTAATCATCATTGAATACTCTTACCGTTGCAGTTCCTGCCGATAGATTTAAGACAGCCGGAAGAAATCTCTCCGTCATATCTGGATATACAACATCGGCAGCAATGGTGATCTCATCAGATGATGGAAATCCGTACAGAACCTGAATACGAAGTCCAAAAGAAATGCCGTACAGTGTTCCCATGTCGGATACATACTGCTCGGTAAAGCAGTACTGATAGCGGCTGTTCGGAATACGGTAAACACCATTTCCAAGGTACTCGATATCGGTAAATGCCTGTGCCTCCACACTTCCGTTGTAGAAGTTGGTTGCCGGCTGGTAGTCTGCCGACTCTATGCCGTTTAATGTCGGCACGGTGGAAACCACGTAATAGTTTCCGTCGGAACCGTAGTAGACCGGTACCGTCTCCTTAAACATTTCAGGATTAAGCCCCAGAATGTAATCATTTGAATACCAGTCCGCATTGGAATCCAACAGTCCGTCAATGGTGGTCACGCCTGCCTGAACCTGTGACGGGTCTACATAGGTGTTGTAAAACTGCATGTTCTGCTCGGTACGCTGTAAGGATACGCCCGTAAGTGACTCTGCGAACGCATCATAGCTTTCATAGTCCCATGTACGGTCAGCATCAAACTCTTCCCCGTCAACTACATCAGAGAAATCCTTTTCATCCATCTCTGCCATCATTTCTCTGACGGAAAGATATCTTCTGTACTGCTCGAATGTCATGTTTTCCACAAAGTCGCCTAACTCATCTTCGGTCAGCTTGTGGATGTATTTTGCAACTTCAAGATCACTGGAACCATCATAGTCAAAATCAAACTTCTCTGCCAGCTGATCCTTTTCTGCTCCGTACTGAGCCATCCATACCAACCTGTAGTCATCTTCACTAAGACTTCCAACGAATACGTAGAATGCATCGCTGTCGTTTCCGCCGATTGCCTCGATGTAGGAAAGGATTTCTTCCTTTGTTGCATCTGCCAGATCAATTGACGGTAACTCCTCTGGAGTCGTTTCTGTCTCTGTTATTTCTTCTATTGTCTGTTCTGTTTCCTGTGTAGCTGCCGCTTCTTTGTCGGGTCCGCGAGTCTCATTTGCTTCGGATTCTTCGGCATTTTCACCTGTTGTTTCGATTTCCTCCACGACTGTACTTTCAGTCTCTGTCTGGACTGTTGCTTCTGTTGTCTGCTCAACAATCGCCTGAGTCTCCTGCATTGCTGTCTGCGTTTCCGTATCTTCTTGCATTTCTTCTGTGATCTGCACCTGTTCTTCGAGTGTTGTTTCTTCCATCGTGCTTTCCACTGATGCAAAAATCTCCACCTCGGATGCCATAGAATTTACAGGTGTGATCGTAGCCGATACGCTCATCAATACTGCCATAATAGCAGAAGTCAGTCTCTTTCCTTTTTTGTTTTTAGGATTCATCGTCATATCCTTTCTTGTGTCGATTTCAATTTTTGATGAAATCTTTTGTTGTTTCTTTCTGTTTGCCACAACTGGCGGCGCTCTTAGACGATTCATCTCTTTCTCATTTCCTTTCTTTCGATATTTTTTGCATGAAAAAAGCATCAACAATAAATTCTGCTATCTGTCAGAAATTATGTAGATGCTTTTTCTTATGTAGTATTCGTTCTTTTGTTACTTTTCTTTTGTTGCTCCGCAACCAGAGCAGGTATAACCAGTTATGACTGTCTCATCCCATGCTGCCTGATCAACCACCTTTTCTGTATGACCTGTCGCATCATGGTGAACTGTCGTTGTCTCTGCCTCGTGATGAACGGTTTGATAAACAGCATCATGGTGAACAACTGTTGTCTCTGCATCATGGTGGGTAGTTCCAATTTGTTCCCAGTTACTATGCCAACCACCTCCGCAGCCTGGATCAATTAAAGCATGATAGTCAATATCGTCCCCAGTTGATCCAATAGGAAAACGATATCCACACACATTACAAATCTCTTGTCCCCAACCATATACTGGTTCATCCCATGCTTCCTTTGTCACAACCGTTTCATCCCATGCTGCTGACACTAATACCTGCTCATCCCATGCCTCTTTCGTGACCACGGTTTCATCCCACGCGGCAGAATCCTGTACCCACTCATCCTTATAGGTTGCATCATGATGGACTACCTTTGTTACTGGCACCCAAGCGTGTGTATGCGCCGTTGTCTGCGGCTGTGTTTCTGGTGCTTTGGTTGGTGCAGCCGTACTTGGACTTGTTGTTGGTGCTGTTGTACTCGGTGCTGCTGGCTTTGTCTCTGGTGCCTTGGTTGGCGCAGCCGTACTCGGACTTGTTGTTGGTGCTGTTGTACTCGGTGTTGCTGGCTTTGTCTCTGGTGCCTTGGTTGGCGCAGCCGTACTCGGACTTGTTGTTGGTGCTGTTGTACTCGGTGTTGCTGGCTTTGTCTCTGGTACTTTGGTACTTTCCGTTTCTTTTGTTGTCGGCTGATTTGGCTTCGTTGTTTCTTGTTCTGTTGCTGATGTGGAATGTTTCTTTCCATCCTCACTCTCAGATGGTTTCGCTTCTGTCTCTGCCTCTGTTTTTCCTTCCAGTGACTCTGCTGCACTTTCTGTTGCTCTGGCCGCATCCTCCGTGTCCGAATCGGACACACTTGCATTTACTCCCAAATGCAGCACCAGCCAGTGATTTGTTTTGGACTGGTAGCTGATCAGCGGCAGACGATTGTATTCTTCTTCTGTATATGCTGCATCCAGTGTACTTTTCTGAAGCTGTCCGTCTACGCTCTGATACAATGTGATATCTGCATTCTCCGGAATTTGTAAGCTAAAATCATACGGCTCATCCGCTATCTGCTGATGAGAAATAAGATCATACAATGCAATGGTATCATAGTCCTGATAATCCTCCGTCTGTGCCAACAGCTGTGCAACAATTGGCTCATTCGCACTGATTCCTGTTACACTATATTCTTCCGCATTCATGCCTTCTTCAAGGGAAAACAGCACTGCATTCGATTCTGCTTCGACTATTTCTTCTGTTGACGGCTCTGTCTCTGACGCATTCTCTGTTGTGTCCGATTCGGACACAGAAACAGGTTCCAATTCAACAATGATATATTGATCTGCTACTTCGTTGTTTTCTTCCGCTGAAATTATGCAAGTCGGCATTGCCGCAAGCGATACAGTCAACAATCCCGATAACCATTTTCCATTCGTGAATCCTCTCATAATGCTCCTCCTCTCAGTTTACTTCTGTCTCCGATTCGGACACTGCTTCTGTCTCCTGCTCTAACAGAGTGTCCAGAATCAGCCAGCGCCCACAGCCTGTTGACTGATAGGACACAGTGCCATCCGTTACTTCCAATGTCTCTGATACCAACTCTCCGTCTTTATTTAAGCGATAGAGTGTAACTGTTGCTTCCGGTTCCACATTTAATTGGAACATAACTTCTCCAACTGGAATAATTTCTGTTCCGTTCTGGTATGCCTGCACATCTGTGATCTCAAAATCTTTTGCCTGAACGTCCGACAATATATTTGAAAGCATCAGTCCAATGATGGGATCGTCCGAACTGATCTGTGTATATGACAGTTCTACCTGATCAGAAAAGCCAATGATCTGTGGCATATCATCTTGTTCTGACACAATTTCCATACTACCTGATGTTTCTTCTGTTTCTGTGTCCGATTCGGACATAGCCTGACTTTCCTCTTCACTCGCATCTTCCACTGTCTCCTGCTGATCAGACAGATCTGCCAGTTCTACAATGATTGTCTGTGCGCCTTCCGGCTCTTCCTGATTGCATCCTGCCAGTCATGTACAGCCAACCAGTCCAATCAGACTATATACTAGCGTTTTCTTCATCCTGTGATCCCTCCGTTTCTTCACTATAATCCTTTCCATCCAGCGGAACAATTCCAAGCTGGTATCCTAATGGTGCCAGAAGCTTATTCATTGAACGAATTGTAGGCATCAACTTCCCATTTTCACAGCGGTTAATTGCCGTTCTGGACATTCCGGTAATTCGTTTCAATTCCGACTGGCTCATTTTCTGTCTTTTCCTTAACTCACTGTAATACGTCAGCAGCCGGTTCGCTTGTGCTTCTGCCAATTTCTCAATTTGAATCTCGTAGTCTTTGTTTTCCATACATTTGATCCTCCTATTTATATTGTATACTATGGTATACACTTTGTCAAGAGTTCTCTTTTGTGGAAAACAAAAAGCACTGCCGTTTCCAGCAATGCCTCTCTTTATCTACTTGGTTCGCAAGTCTAATATACCACACCTAATTCCTGCCAACAACAACAAAATACTGCCACGTACTGCCAAAAAATGCCTTTTCCTGCCACGTACTGCAGCTCTGACGAGTAAACTTCTCATTTTTTCTTTTACTGAATTTTCACCAAGCCGTCAAAACATTTGTTCTGTCTTTTTTCCTTTTAAGGCACAGACTTTCCTCATGTTACTTTTGGGTTCCTATTTTGATTGACATTCATTTCAATCACCTCCCTTCAACCAATCAGGCTACTCAAACCGGATTTGACATTGCTCTTGTATTTCTTCTTTGTACTCTTTTAAATCAATCATCTTGAAGTTCTCCAACATCCTTCGATGCTTTTGCTCTCTACTTTGTTGAATCCCTTCCCAGATCTTTTTCCATCCTTCTATGATCTGTGCAATCATATGGCCGATTTGTATCAGATAATAATGGTTCTTCGTTGCCTGATAGTTATGGCTATAGCGATGCTCTAAGTTGTATCCCTGCCTTTTCTGCGTATTAAATCCTTCATTTTCTATTTTCCACCTTCTCCTTCCGTATTCTGCCACTTCCACTGCCTGACCTTTTGTTATCGACAAGTCTGTTATGAAATAAAACTTTTTCTCTGTTGCTTTTCCCTTCTTCTTTTTTTCCGGAGCATCTTCCTCCTCCCGGTATTCCACGAAGTTTATGAAATATCCTCTATAATCAATTTTTTTCTCATGATTCCAGCTGATCTTTTTTCCATTTCGCACTTCACTCCCCTCATTCTCTTTATACTTTTTCAAGCTTTCATACTCTTCATATATCGATGGTACGCTTCCTTCCTTAAAGCGCAACAGATACTTCCAACCCTTCTCTTTACATTCTTTCAGAATTGTTTCACTTGCATACAGGCTGTCTGCACTGATACAAATCGGCAGCATTGGAAACTCTTCTTTTAGCCTTTTCATCAGGCGCTTGGCCGCCGTCAGCTCACAATCCTGTTTTTCTAATTCCTTTCCATCATTATCAACAAACTCCGTCATTATACTTACTACTACGTTCTCCCTCAATATCAGCTTTGCTTCGAGAACATAGTACAAGTATTCCGTATATTCTTCTTCCGTTCCCTTATTATACACTTTATACAGACTTTTTCCATCCAGCTCTTTCCGGCTTGAGCACAAACCTGTCCCGTCCAATATGATCTGCCAATACTTTTTCCGAATTCTTCCTTCTTCAAATGCTCGGCTTCGGATCAATCGTTTCACAAGCTCTATGATTACTTTCTGTAACTCATCCGGTTCCAGCCTCTTCAGATAATTATTGATCGTTTCCCAATATGGCAATTCTTCCAATTCCTCATCACATAAGTAACCGATATTTTGAATTACTTTCTCGGAATTGAATTCTTCACTTGATTTTCTCATACTGCTGATATAAAATACAGATGAAAGTTTCCTGTATACTTTAAATAGGTCAAGAGATTGACGAAAAAAATACCTCAAGTAAAATTAGATTATTACTGACCAGCAAGTTGGTAAAAATCTAATGAATACAAGAGGTATATACAATGAATGTTAAAGGCACAAAGAAGAAAAATCAAGTAGTAAATGTTATGGAACAGCAGGAACTTTTGAAAAAAGCGGATTCGTGTCATCAGGATTACTTTTCCTGAGTACGTAATAGAGCTCGCATTTCTTGGATCGTTTACTCTGGCTAATGCAGGTAACAATCCTGGAAAAAAGTGGTTAATGACTTTAGAGAGAGTAACTGCAAGTTTCAACTCTTTTAAGCGTTTACGGGCTTCTTTGCGGGTAGTTTTCTTTCTTGTTTT
>CAVFMZ010000053.1:0-18173 GCA_963623675.1 Firmicutes bacterium CAG:176
GTTCATCCAACCAATGAATCTTAGTCGGAAGGCTCATGATTCCGAGAGCCTATTTTATTTTAATCCTAAAATGTTAACTAGAAAACTCTATATTTAAAATATGCGAAAATAATAGATTACAAAGAAAAGCAGCAGTGTGAGGATTTTATGAAATAAAGAAGGAATTTTGATTGAATATTTTATTTTTTTAAGTTACAATAAAACAAATAGATGACAAATTGAAAACAAATAATGCCATGACTGCTGAGAAGAAGTCTAAATGAGGGAGGACACATACTTTGAAACTTTTACTGATGGAAAAAGAACAATATTGTTATCACAGTGTGTCGTTGATTCAAGATCTATGATGCTTTTAATCTAGTCAAGTGGTACCGGGGTAGAAAGTAATAGATAAAATTAAAAAGTCGTAATATATAAATGTATTAAATCACAAGAAAGGATGAAGTAGAAATAATGAAATGGTTGAATAAAATATTTAAAAATAGAAATAGGGATTTGTATAATTCTGCATTAGAAATGATAGATGGAACTAATATTAGTAGTTTGCGAAAAAAAACTAAAATATTATTAGTAGATGATGAAAGTGATGATATTTATCAGGTATTAAAAGAGCGGCAATATGATGTATATTATAAAAATGATATGACATATGCTATTGAGGCAGAACCGTTTGAAATAGTTATAATGGATATACGAGGAGTGGCACAAAGATTACAAAGTAGCATGGAAGGATTTACTTTAGCTTGTGATGTGAAGAAAAAATATCCATTAAAAAAAGTATGTTGCTATTCGGGGACTACAAATATAGAAATTACAAATCAATTAACAGACAAGAAAATAGATTCTTTTTTTGTGAAAGATGTTGATATTGATAAAATATGTCAAAAAATAGATCAATTAATTTTGGATTATGCAGATTATAATAAACAATGGGATGTGTTATATAAGGAATTTTTGTCTAATAGAATAAGTGAGAAAGATATAGAGAAAATAAAACAAGCATATTATGAGGGGTTTGGACAAGGGCATCTAATTCCATTAAATGAAGTTATTATAACAACAATAAAAAACAGTACAGTAATGTTGAATATGACAAGTTCTATAGTAACCTTAATGAAGGTATTAGCGGTGTAAGAAAATGGAAGAATTTAATTTATTACCAATTTATAGAAATGGGTTGGATGAAATCTCAGATGGTATTGATATACCTGTTCCTCAATTTTGCCAAGAGAGATGTTTTGAAAATACAAAGTGTAGAGAGTATTATGCTAAAATGCAGGAGGCGGAAGAGGGAATTTATAAATGTCCTTTTGGATTTGCAAGCTATGTTTTAAAAATAAATGAAGAAAATTACATATTTACATGTTTACGGGTCGAAGGTCAATATGATAAAAGTAAGGTAATTCCTAAGGTAAAGGGTGAAAGTAAGCGGTATAGAGAAATTACATATAATCAGTTATTAGATTATGTACATGCGTATAAGGATTATGACAATAACCAAACTCAATATAAAGCTTATAGAACATTTGTTGAAGATATATTTCATGATATTAGAAAATTTAATCAACAGATTAAAGTGAAAAATGATCGTATTTATAGAAAATCACAGCAGAATGCAAAGTATAAATCGATTTTAGAATTTTCTAAAGCAATATATGTGATGTCATGGTTTTTAACGTTACGTTTAAACAACCATGATTTTGTGTATAATGAAGAAATGATGAAAGCAGATGTGAAAACATCGTATAATATGTTCAAGATATTGGATAAGGTACGTCATTGCATAAAGTACAGGGGAGAAGAAAAAAATGTTACAATACAGATGGATGCTAAACAAGATTGTAGAGATATGAAGGCATATGATTGTATTGAATTACTCCCGTTTTTATTACTTGATAATGCGATAAAATATTCACCAGAAAATGAAAAGGTACATGTTTTGTTAGAAGAAAAGGGAAATACTCAGTATGTAGAAATAAAATCATTGGGGCCTAAAGTTAATGATGGAGAGATAGAATTATTAGTGAATCAAGGATACCGTGGTGAAAAAGCGAAACAATTAACAACGGATGGTATGGGGATTGGCTTGTATACTGCAAAGTGCATTGCGGATTTGAACGAAATTGAATTAAAATTAAGTTCGGGAGATGAAATAAAAAAGGTAAAAAAAGGTATTGATTATAGTGAATTTGTGGTAGAATTATCGATAAAAATATAGTACAATAATATAGCTTGTGAGGAGAATATTATGTTGACAATAGATACACTTGCGAAAGTTATATTGAATAATTGTAAGGATGTTTCTAATAAGAAATTACAGAAGTTAGCGTATTATGTTTACGCGTGGTATTATACAATTTATAATTGTGAAATTGTATCTATGAATTTTGAAGCATGGGAACATGGACCGGTATGTAGAGAATTATACAATATGTATAAAAAATATGGATGGAAGAATATACCACAATATTTCGGGTTTGTGTTAGCAGATGAAGAAAAAATACAGTTTATAAGAGCTGTATTGAATGTATATGGTGAATTTTCAGCGGATAATTTGGAACGAATGACCCATAATGAGGATCCATGGAAAATTTGTAGAATTGGATGTAATCAACATGCATCATCTAACAAAGTTATTTCAAAAGAATTGATGAAAGCATTTTATGCGAAGCAGTCAGAAATTAAAGGTATTATTTTAAGAATGGTTAGTAATGACATGTAAGATCGAAATATGATAAGAAAATTTTTAAAACCCACATGAAAACAGTGTATAATCTGAAATTTTCATTATAAATCATAAAAAAACATTATTTAACTGTAATAATAAAGAGCTAGGGACAGAAAGATAATCGATTAGGTGACAGCTCGTAAAGTCATTAAAAGTTAAAAATAGAAGATCTTTGGAAGAGTTTGCTTAAAATAAATAGTAAATATAAAAAAGTACTACCGATATATTGGCAATCCAATAAAATAGTTTGATAAAAATTGTCGCTTAGTTTAGCAGACTGGGGCGGCAATTTTTGCGTCTTTAGGTCTTGACCGAATCCCTTCCCTGCATTAAAATAAAAACTGAATTGAGATTTGGAGGTGAAATTTATGGACAGTTGCGATAGTACAGGTCGAAGTATGATCTGCGGTGGCAGACAAAAGAGATACACTGGGCAGCATTCCATGAATTTCAGATAAGCTGGCAGTTTCTTTTTTGCCGCTTCTTTTTTTGCCACCGTATGTAATTCCGACACTTCGCAGTGAGCAACTGGAGGTACGCTTTTGGATCACATAAGCGGTGGATTTTTTATGCCCTTTTTTGGGCGAGAGAAGGAGGCAGCAGAAGATGGAAACGAAGAGACCCAATTATGTAGAAGAATTGCTGGAAATTTTCCGCAGTCCGCTGAATGCGGAGGCGTTGCGGGATCAGATTTCCGATTACCATGAAAGTGATATTGCAGACGCATTTGAGCAGTTATCTGTAGAAGAGAGAAAGAAACTGTATCCCCTGCTGGGAGCAGAATGGATTGCAGAGATCTTCAGTTACATTGAAGATCCGGATGAATATCTGCAGGAACTGGAGTTGGATCAGGCAGCGAAAGTCCTGTCCTACATGGATTCTGACGATGCAGTAGATGTCCTAGATGAACTGGATGATACAACTCAGGAAAAGCTGGTTGGTATGTTGGATGAAGAGTCCAGCCATGACATCAAAATGATTCAGTCCTATGAGGATGATGAAGTCGGTAGTCTCATGACCACGAACTTTATTGTCATTCATGAGAATCTTACGATTCGCCAGGCTATGAGAGAACTGGTGAAGCAGGCCGGTGAAAATGACAATATTTCAACGGTATATGTAATCGACAGCAATAATCAATTCTATGGAGCAATCGATTTGAAGGATCTGATCATCGCCAGAGAGGGAACCGACCTGGATGATATCATCAGTACTTCTTATCCGTACGTGACGGATCATGAAAAAATCGATGACTGCATCGAGCAGATTAAGGATTACGCGGAGGATTCCATCCCGGTACTGACTGAGGACAAAGAGCTGATCGGTGTCATCACTTCCCAGGATCTGGTGGAAGTGGTAGACGATGCCATGGGTGAGGACTATGCAAAGCTGGCAGGCTTGACCGCAGAGGAAGATCTGGAAGAAACGACGGGAGAAAGCATGAAGAAAAGACTTCCCTGGCTGATGATTCTTCTGGTACTTGGTCTTGGGGTCTCCTCTGTAGTGGGTATCTTTGAGACCGTTGTAGCCGTGATCCCAGTGGTTATGTGTTTCCAGTCTCTGGTTCTTGATATGGCTGGAAATGTAGGTACTCAGTCCCTGGCTGTTACCATTCGTGTATTAGTGGATGAGAATCTGTCAGGAAAACAGAAATTTGGACTGGTGATTAAGGAAATGCGGGTAGGTTTCCTGAATGGTTTGTTCCTTGGGGCAATCGCATTTATTTTTATCGGACTGTATGTGTGGATTTTCAAGCAGAATCCGGTACTTCATGCATTCGTCATTTCCGGTTGTGTGGGGATGGCACTGATGATTGCCATGGTGATTTCCAGTTTGGTTGGAACATTGATTCCGATGTTTTTCCACAAGATTCATGTGGATCCGGCTGTTGCATCCGGTCCGCTGATCACGACGGTCAATGACCTGGTGGCAGTGGTGACCTACTATGGCTTGGTATGGATTTTGCTGATTCATGTGCTTCATTTGGTAGGATAAAGGAGATCGAACATGATGGTCAGAAAACACATTATTTTCCGGGGCAGAGTACAGGGTGTAGGCTTCCGGTTTCATTCCATGCACAAGGCAGGGAATCTTGGCCTCACCGGCTGGGTGAGAAACTGCTATGATGGAAGTGTGGAGATGGAAGTACAGGGAGATCCCAATAAGATCAACGATCTGATTTTGTATCTGCATGCACAGCGTTTTGTACGGATTGAGGAGATGGACGAGGAGAAGATCCCCCTTCAGGAAAATGAAAGTACATTTCGGGAACGTTATTAAGCAGAAAACAGGCAGGAGGATGCCATGAGTGTGAATTATTATGCGGCACGAAGCTGGACAGCGGTGATGTGGGCTATGAATTTGAAGCGTTTCCGCAGGTGCAGCTTCGCCTGATTTTCTGGGAGGCGGAGGAAGATTTTCCGGCGCAGGCACAGATTCTGGTTGACCGGTGCGTGACAGATTTTATTCATTATGAGACCATTGGCTGTCTCATTGCGGATTTGCTGGATCGTTTAGAAAAAGTTTAGGTTTTTGTTAGAACCCCTTGCGGCGGCATGGATATAATGAGGATATTGGTGGGAGGCAAAGCATATGTCCATACGAAAAAAACTGATTGTATCCAATATTTTGATGATCCTGATACCGGCGTTACTGACGCTGACGTTTGCGGCTGTGATTTTTAAAACATATGGCAACCGCTACTGGGAATCTCTGGAGGAAATGTACGATGACAAGGATGGCGTCTATTCGGCCCAGAGCATTGTCTACGCATACAAAGAGGCGTTGACCGATGAAACCTGGGTGGAGTATGTAGATACAGATGGGGATGGAACAGCGGGAATTCATTTGAACCATACCAACACCATGGACGAGCTGGAGAAAGATTTGTCAGGACTGGGGTACCATTTCTGGGTGAAGGTAGATGGGAAAACCATGTTCAGCAGCATCACAGAGGATGAAGAGGAGAAGATTGAAGAGTATTTCGAGGATTCCTATGAGCGGATCGGCAATCTGACCCTCAGCGAAGAGCAGGGTTCCATCATCAAGAACAGTTTTGAAAAAGATGGAAACAGTTACGAGATTACGGCGGTTCATTTGGATGAAACGGGAACAAACAAAGTGACGGTGTCCTATTTCCGAAGATATGTGACGGATATTGTGCTCTGGGCAATGGTGTTTGTGATTGCTGTGATCTGTGTGACCAATGCAGCCCTTTCCCGCTGGATTGTCTGGTTCATTATGCGTCCGCTGGAGGCATTGAAAGGCGGAACAAAGAAAATCGCGGCAGGTGATCTGGACTGTGAGATTGACTATCACAAGCCGGATGAATTTGGAGAAGTGTGCCAGGAATTTGATTTCATGAGGGGGCAGCTGAAGGCCTCCGTGGCAGATCGGATTCAGTACGAACAGTATCGAAGAGAATTGATTGCCGGAATTTCCCATGACCTGCGGACGCCCCTTACGTCTATTAAAGGTTATGCGGAAGGATTGAAGGACGGCATTGCCAATACCGAAGAGAAACGGCAGCGGTACTATGACGCCATCCATACCCGGGCGCTGGATATGGAGGCACTGGTCAACAGTCTGTCTCTGTTTGCGCGGCTGGAGAACCGGAAGCATCATTACCAGCTGGAGACCGTGGATATGAAAGTATATCTGGAAGATCTGCTGGACGGCTGGAAGGAAGAGGCAGCGCAGAAGCAGGTGGTTCTTCTGCTGGACAGCCAGGCGGCAAGAACACAGGTACAGATTGATTTGCAGGAGATGCACCGGGTATTTGTAAATCTCTTTGAAAACAGTGTGAAGTACCGGACAAAGGATAGATCTGTCATCCGTATTACGTTGGTAAACCAGGGAAATCAGCTGGAAATCCGGGTGGCAGACGATGGACCGGGCGTGCAGGAATCGGAGCTTTCCAAAATATTTAACAGCTTTTACCGTGGAGACGAATCCCGGACCAGACCGGGCAGCGGAAGCGGCCTGGGACTTGCCATTGTAAAACAGATTGTTGAGGGACATGGCGGAACGATCCGGGCCGTCAATGACAGGGGACTGACGACGATTATTACCATACCGCTGGATTTGCGGAGGGCACATCATGGGAAGAAAGAGGGGACGGAATCATGAGAAAAATACTGATTGTGGAAGACGATCAATTGATTGCAGAACTGGAACGGGATTATCTGGAAGCAAGCGAGTATGAAGTAGAGATTGCCAAAGACGGCTACGAAGGGCTGCGTCTCTCCAAAGAAAGGACTTACGACCTGATTCTTCTGGATGTCATGCTGCCGGGAGTCAGTGGTTTTGATATCTGCAGGGAAATCCGCAAGGAGAAAAATGTTCCGGTGATTATGGTGACGGCGAAGAAGACGGATGTGGATAAGATTCGCGGCCTGGGGCTTGGCGCGGATGACTATATCATTAAACCCTTCAGTCCCACGGAGCTGGTGGCGAGAGTCCAGGCCCATATCCGGATTCATGAGCGTCTTCTGGGCGAAGCAGGGACTGGAGTAGTGCAGAATCAGGAGAACTGCATTGATCTGGGAACTTTGAAAATCTATCCGCTGTCCCGGCGGGTCATTGTCAATGGAAAAGAGGTTTCCATGGCAAATAAGGAATTTGAGCTGCTCATGTTCCTGGCGCAGAATCCCAATATTGTATTTTCCAGAGATACGTTATTTGACCGGATCTGGGGCATGGAAGCGTTGGGCGATACGGATACAGTAACCGTGCATGTGAACCGGATCCGCGGAAAGATTGAGGAGGATCCCTCCAACCCACGTTTCATTGAGACCATCTGGGGCGCCGGGTATCGTTTCAATATTGTATAGCACTTATTTAGAAATCGTTTAGATACTGTTTCTTTCGATGTAAGGCATTTCTTTTATGATAGAAATGTCGAACAGGAAAGGAGCAGTATTTTTTATGCGGAAAATTGGAAAGAAAATCCTGTTGGTGCTGCTGGTCATTCTGTTTGCTGTGGGCAATTAGTATTTTTATCTGTAACAGTCTGTTTCTGGAATTCTTTTCCCAGATTGTGGGTCTTCCGGTAATGGCGGCAAAGCTGTTGACGGAAATGACATTGTTTGTCATCAGCTTCAGAGTCCAGAGAGGCATTATTTTCCGTAAACAGAAAGGAGAGAAAAAGGTGCAGATCATAAAGCGCAATGTATTTACCCTGTTTAATTTTCTGAATGTGATGATCGCGCTGCTGCTCTTTGCAGTGGGTGCGTATTCCAATATGTTTTTTATCACCATTGTCATTCTGAATGTGGTGATCGGTACGGCACAGGAATTGAAAGCAAAAAAACTGGTGGATGAACTGTCGATTCTCAACCAGCCGAAAGTAACCGTGCTGCGTGACGGAAAAGAGACAACCGTAGCTGTGGAAGAGGTGGTAAAAGGCGATCAGATGGTGCTGGAAAGTGGATGTCAGATCTGTAATGATGGTGTGGTCACATCCGGACGGATGGAAGTGGATGAATCCATGCTGACAGGAGAGAGCGATGCCATTGAAAAGAAAGCCGGGGATCCGCTCTTCTCTGGAAGTTTCGTCATTGCAGGCAGATGTACGGCAGAGGTAACCCATACAGGCGAAGAAAATTATGCCATGCAGCTGACGACTCAGGCAAAACAGGAGAAACGGATCGAATCCGAACTGCAGGGTTCTATGAAGAAAGTAACCCGCTGGACCAGTCTGTTTATCGTTCCGCTGGGAATTCTCCTATTCCTGGAGGCGACGGTACTGCGTCAGGCAACGATTTCCTCCGCAGTGGTTTCCTCTGCAGCTGCTCTTCTGGGCATGCTTCCCAAGGGACTGGTATTGCTGATTTCTGTATCCCTTGCCATGGGCGTTATCCGTCTTTCCAAAATGCGGATTCTGGTACAGAACATTTACGCGCTGGAATCTCTGGCCCATGTGGATGTGCTGTGCCTTGACAAGACCGGTACGCTTACCAACGGGGAAATGAAGGTACAGGAAAAGATTCTCTGTCCGGGCATTCCGGCCGCATGGGGAAGTGAACTGATGGATGCCTATCTCTTATCCAGTGAAGATAAAAATGGCACTATCCGTGCGCTGCGGGAAGGATTTCAGCCTGCAGTGACCGCCTGGAAACCGGTTCATCAGATTCCTTTTTCCTCTGTACGAAAATGGGGTGCGGTAAGTTTTGAAGGAAAAGGCACTGTTTTTCTGGGAGCACCGGAGCGGATTTTTCACGGGCTGCCGGAGGAGGCAGAAAAGCAGATGGAAAATGGCTGCCGGGTAATCGCTCTGGGATACTCTAAGGAGCAGTGGACAGCAGAAGATCACTTGCCGGATGATCTGATGCCGGTTTATCTGGTATCTCTTCTGGATCAGATCCGGAAAAATGCCAGCCAGACCCTTGCCTATTTCAAACGGGAAGGTGTGGAAGTCAAGGTCATTTCCGGAGACCATGAGAAGACCGTTGCGGCCGTTGTCAAACGGGCAGGACTGGATAAATGGAACAATACCGTAGACATGTCGAAGCTTCCGGAACATACGGATTTTGAACAGCTTTGCACCCAGTATACGGTATTTGCCAGAACCACGCCGGAACAGAAGCGGGAACTGGTGAGAGCCATGAAGCGGCAGGGACACAAAGTGGCCATGACCGGAGACGGTGTCAACGACCTGTTGGCATTAAAAGAGGCCGACTGCTCCATCGCTGTATCAGAAGGAAGCGATGCCAGTCGGCAGATTGCGCAGATTGTACTGCTGGATTCCGACTTTTCCTATCTGCCACAGGTTGTATTAGAGGGCAGAAAGGTGGTCAATAATGTAACCAGAACGGCAGGAGTCTTCTTCATCAAGACCATTTACTCGGTGCTGGTATCCATCTTCTGTCTCATTGCCAATGTACCGTTCCCGTTCATTCCTATTCAGATTACACTGGTGGATGCATTTGTGGAGGCCTATCCGTCCTTCCTGACTATCTTTGAATCCGATACGAGACAGATCAAAGGGAAATTCCTGCCGACGGTATTTAAGAGAGCGCTGCCTTTCGCCTTGCTGGTAACGGCAGAGATTGTGGTGCTTAGTCTGACGCAGCCTTTTGGTGCGGCTCAGACACGGATCCTTATGTATCTGCTTTTGATTGTGATTTCCATGAGTGCGGTGGTGAAGAGCTGCATTCCCTTTGATAAATTGCGGACCTTTATCTGTACCACCATGGCAGCAGGCATCTGCATGGCACTGGTGATTCTGCCGGGACTGTTCCTGGGAGTTCACTAAGGATTCAGAGCCGGGACTGTTCTTTAGAATTTATTAAGAAAACTTCATACACTTCCGATACGTTTTTGCGGTAGAATAAACCCATAGGATGTGACGAACGGAGGAGAACAGCTGTGAGCAAGCGACGAATGAGCCGGAGACGGCATAAGAAAATGATCAGGAGACTGATGATTCGATGCGGGATGCTCACAGCAGTTCTTCTCTTTTTATTCGGACTGATCTGGGGCGGTATTTATCTGTGGAGCCGATTGACGACAGACGGGGAGGAGCAGACCTTTGCCGGAGCCAGCGTCATTGAACAACCGGAAAGCTTTCCGGAAGGACAGCCGCGGATTATGATTGATGCCGGGCACGGGGGAAAAGATCAGGGGACCAGTGCAGGAAAGGTACTGGAAAAGGATCTGAACCTGCAGGTGGCGGAGAAGCTGGCAGAAGAACTGAAGAAACGCGGTGCTTCGGTCCTTCTTACAAGAACGGATGACACGAAGATTCCGCTGGAGGAGCGGGCCGCCATGGCAAATGAAAAAGAGGCGGATCTTTTTGTGAGCATTCACTGTAATTACTGCGAGGATGACAGCAGTGTACAGGGACTGGAATGTTATTACCGGGAAGGAAGCGACAGCGCCAGACAGCTGGCGGAAGATGTTGTGACGGCGGTGGAGGAATCTTCGCTGATTCCATGCCGGGGAACCAGAACGGCGGATTTCAGCGTCCTTCGAAATACTTCCATGACAGCGGTGCTGGTGGAGATCGGGTATCTGTCCAATTCCAGCGAACGCCAGAGTCTGGGACAGGCAGATTATCAGCAGGAGCTGATCGACCGTCTGGCCGATGGAATTCTCATGGAAAACGGGGAAACTTCGTAAGTTTTTTGACGTTCTTTCTGCAAATGTAGTATAATAGCGTTACGAGTGCAGGGAGGACAGCAAGATGAGAAGAAAAGTATGGATTTATGAGGAAGGTGTTTTCTTCCGGACGGAAAAGGCAGAATAGAGAGAAAGGAAACTATAGATTTGAAAAATTTTACAGGAACTTATACACCGAGTTTTCCCATATCCGCACGCCCCATGGGTGAGATTGCAGGATATCCGGTAAGACCTGGTTATTTTGAAGATTTTGGAGCGACATTTTTGCCCATAGGTGTGAATTTTACCGTGCATACCCACAACGGAACCTCATGTGAACTGCTGCTGTTCCATAAAGGGGAAGAAGAACCTTACGCAGTGCTCCCGTTTCCGGACTCATATAAGATCGGTGACGTGTATTCCATGCTGGTCTTCGGTCTCGATATTGAAGACTTTGAGTATGCCTACCGGGTGGACGGACCATATAATCCGCAGGAAGGACTGCTCTTTGACCGGAAGCAGATTCTCCTGGATCCCTATGCCCGGGCAGTGACAGGAAAACGTGCCTGGGGTGAAAAACTGGAAGGAAACTATCGGGCGAGGGTTGTCAAAGATACTTTTGACTGGGGTGAGATGCCGCAGTCCACCAGAAATATGAGCGATCTGGTGATCTATGAACTTCATGTCCGCGGATTTACGGAAGATCCGTCTTCCGGAGTGAAGCATCGGGGAACGTTCTCCGGACTGCAGGAGAAGATTCCGTACCTGAAGGAGTTGGGGATCAATGCAGTGGAACTGATGCCGATCTTTGCATTTGACGAGGCCATCAACGCCAGAGAGGTAAATGGTAAGAAGCTTTTAGAGTACTGGGGCTACAATACCGTTGGATTTTTTGCTCCCAATGCGGCCTATGCCTCCTCTGAGGAGGTCAGTAAAGAAGGACTGGAGCTGAAAAAGCTCATCCGGGCTCTTCATGATAATGGCATTGAAGTGATTCTGGACGTGGTATTTAATCACACGGCAGAAGGAAATGAGCACGGACCGTCATTTTGTTTTAAAGGATTTGACAATAACATTTACTATATGCTGACGCCCGATGGGAATTATTATAATTTCAGCGGCTGCGGCAATACCTTGAACTGCAATCACCCCATTGTCCAGCAGATGATTCTGGAATGTCTCCGTTACTGGACCATTACCTACCGTGTGGATGGGTTCCGGTTCGACCTGGCAAGTATTTTGGGAAGAAATGAAGATGGTTCTCCTCTTGATAATCCGCCGCTGCTCAGAAATCTGGCGTCTGACCCCATCTTAAGCCGGGTAAAATTGATTGCAGAGGCATGGGATGCAGGTGGTATGTATCAGGTAGGAAGTTTCCCGGCCAGCCGCCGCTGGGCGGAATGGAACGGCCGTTACCGGGATGTACTGCGTGCTTATCTGAAGGGCGAGCGCTGGGAAGCATGGCAGGCAGCCTGGAGTATAAGCGGATCCGGTGATATGTATGGCGGTTATGGAGATGACTATACGGGAAATTATGCGGGCTATAATTCCTGCGTCAACTTCTTCACCTGTCACGATGGCTTCACCCTGTATGACCTGTATTCCTATAATGAGAAGCACAACGAAGCCAATGGCTGGAACAATATGGACGGACACAATGACAACCGCAGCTGGAACTGCGGAGCGGAAGGAGAGACCAATGATCCGGAAGTACTGAAGCTCCGGTTCCGCATGATCAGGAACGCCTGTGCAGTGCTTATGTGCAGCCGTGGAACGCCCATGTTCCTGGCAGGCGATGAGTTTGGAAATACCCAGTATGGAAATAATAACGGTTACTGTCAGGACAGCGAGATTTCCTGGCTGAACTGGAATGATCTGGAGAAAAACCAGGGGCTGTTTCAATTTTTCAAATATATGATTGCATTCCGGCAGGAGCACCGGGTCATCAGGGAGAAATTGCCGGATGCGGTCTGTGGCATGGATCCCATCCATACCCATGACACGGACGCGGAGCGGACGGATATCGCAAGAGACGCCATGACCTTCTGTGTCAGCTTTGCAGGCTATGATCTGGATAAAGGAAAAGACGACCTGGTCTATATTGCAGTGAATACTTACTGGGAGGATGTGCGGATCACGCTTCCGAAGGTATATGGAAGAGTGGCCTGGTATATGAATGTAAATACCTGGGGAAACGGAGAAGGAAAATATACCTGGACAGATGAGGAAGCACCGTTTATCCAGCATGATTTTGTCATGAAACCAAGATCTGTAGTGGTATTTACAGGACGCGTGTAAAAAACGACATAAGGGGGATAATAAGATGTACACACCGGCAAAGGAACGTTATGAAACTATGGTATACAACCGTTGCGGAAACAGCGGTCTGAAGCTGCCAGCGGTCTCACTGGGGCTGTGGCACAATTTTGGTGATACTTCCTGCATGGAGCGCATGAAGGAGCTTTGCTTTACGGCATTCGACCATGGTATTACCCATTTTGATCTGGCAAATAACTATGGTCCGGCACCGGGAAGCGCAGAGACCAATTTCGGACGGATTCTGAAAAGTGATCTGATGCCTCACCGGGATGAGCTGCTTATAAGCACCAAGGCCGGTTATGATATGTGGGAGGGACCCTATGGCAACTGGGGCAGCAAAAAATACCTCATCGCCAGCCTTGATCAGAGTCTGAAGCGCCTGGGTCTGGAGTATGTGGACATCTTTTACCATCACCGGATGGATCCGGAGACGCCGCTGGAAGAGACCATGGAAGCGCTGGCACAGATTGTCCGCAGCGGAAAAGCATTATATGTGGGACTTTCCAATTATAACGGTGAGACCATGGAGAGAGCCTGCAGGATTCTGGAAGAGCTGCATTGTCCGTTTATTATTAACCAGAATTCCTATAATATCCTGAACCGGAATATGGAGCGGAACGGACTGAAAGCGAAGGCGGTGGAGCTGAAAAAGGGAATTATCTGCTTCAGCCCGCTGGCACAGGGACAGCTGACCAACCGGTATCTGAATGGAATCCCGGCAGATAGCCGTGTGGCTACCGACGGCCGGTTTCTTCATAAAGAGCAGTTGGATGAGGCGAAGATTGCCTGCATCCGTGCCCTCAACGCCATTGCAGAGCAGCGTGGGGAGACGCTGGCACAGATGGCATTGAAATGGATCATGAAAGACGGGGCAGTCACCAGTGTTCTGATCGGCGCCTCACGACCGGAACAGATCCTCGATAACCTGAAAATCCTGGAGGGAGGACAGTTTTCCGAAGAAGAACTCGCAGAAATTGATCGGATTTCCAAGCCATGCTGGTATTGGAAGTAATAAGTAAAAAATAAATAAAATTCACTTCATAGATGAAAAATATTGCATTTATATCGGATTTGTAATAAAATTTATTGCGTTGGATGTATAAAACTAAAAATGAGGTGAAAAGAAATGAGTTATGTTGATGAAGTGCTCGCAAGAGTAAAAGAGAAAAACGCATCAGAACCCGAATTTCTTCAGGCAGTGGAAGAAGTACTGGAGACCTTAAGACCGGTCATTGAGACCCATGAGGAAAAGTACAGAAAAGAAGCCCTGCTGGAGAGACTGACTGAGCCGGATCGTCAGATCAAGTTCCGTGTACCGTGGGTAGACGACAAGGGACAGGTTCAGGTTAACACCGGTTATCGTGTACAGTTCAATAATGCCATTGGACCGTACAAGGGAGGTATCCGTCTTCATCCTTCTGTAAATATCGGTATCATCAAATTCCTGGGATTTGAGCAGATTTTCAAGAATTCTCTGACCGGACTGCCGATCGGCGGCGGCAAGGGCGGATCTGATTTTGATCCGAAGGGTAAATCCGACAGAGAGATTATGGCATTCTGCCAGAGTTTCATCACGGAGCTCTACAAATATATTGGTGCAGATGTGGATGTACCGGCTGGTGACATCGGAACCGGCGGAAGAGAGATCGGCTATATGTATGGACAGTACAAGAGACTGACCGGACGTTATGAGGGCGTTCTGACCGGTAAAGGACTGACCTTCGGCGGATCCCTGGCACGTACCGAGGCAACTGGTTACGGCCTTCTGTACATCACCCGTGAGCTGATGAAATGCCATGGCATGGACATGAAAGACAAGATCTGCTGTGTATCCGGTTCCGGAAACGTGGCAATCTATGCCATCGAGAAGGCACAGCAGATGGGTGCAAAGGTGGTTACCGCATCTGATTCTACCGGCTGGGTTTATGATCCGGAAGGCATTGATGTAGCGCTTCTGAAAGAGGTTAAAGAAGTAAGACGTGCCCGTCTGACCGAGTATGCAGCTGCAAGACCGAGCGCTCAGTATCATGAGGGCCGCGGCGTATGGCAGATCAAATGCGATATCGCTCTTCCGTGCGCAACCCAGAATGAGCTGCATCTGGAAGATGCAAAACAGCTTGTTGCAAACGGCTGTACTGTAGTATGCGAGGGTGCTAACATGCCGACTACTCTGGAAGCAACCAAATATCTGCAGGATAACGGTGTACTGTTTATCTGCGGTAAAGCTTCCAATGCAGGTGGTGTTGCTACTTCCGCACTGGAGATGTCCCAGAACAGTGAGCGTATGAGCTGGACCTTCGAAGAGGTAGATGCAAAACTTGAGAAGATCATGATCAACATCTATCACAACATCGATGACGCAGCAAAACGTTACGGTATGGAAGGCAACTACGTAGCAGGCGCTAACATTGCAGGTTTTGAGAAAGTTGCAAATGCTATGCTTGCACAGGGTGTATTCTAATCAGAAATTAATAATTAACAGAATCAATATTTACCAGAAATTTAAGTCCCCACACATTGCAGAAGTACAGATGTGTGGGGATTTATTTTGAAATTTTTAAAATGCAACCAAAAACAGTTGCAAGAATAAAATGCAACCAAAAATGATTGCAAAAATAAAACGTAGGTTTTAAAATATATAAAGAAAGGAGGCACACTTATGAACCAATATGTTTCATTAATAATGGATATTGAAAAGTCAAAGTCATATAGTATCAGCGATCGAAATGAAATGCAGCATTACATAGATAAATGCGTCAAAAACCTTAATAATTTATTTGACGAGGGAATGCAGTGTGAGGTTACGTTTAGTGCAGGCGATGAACTTCAAGGATTATTTAATGATGTTGTTACAGCATTATTATATTTTCGAATGTTAGAAATGCTTGTGAAACCAGTCAAAATAAGGGCAGGTATTGGAATCGGTGCTTGGACTGTGAAAATGGAACAAGGATCGTCTACACAACAAGATGGTCCAGCTTATCATAAAGCGAGACAAGCAATTAAAGATGTACATGGTATGCAGCTGCAGAATGTTCGAATTTGTTCCGAGGATAATGATATATTGGCAAATCATCTAATTAATGCATCTTTGCTCTTAAAAAGACAGCAAATATATATGCAAAATATAGTGCAGGTTTTAATTGAGCTGCTGTTTCCATTTGTTCCGGTAAATAGTAAGTTAGATCGGTATGATGCTGTGAAAGAACTAATTGCAATTAAATTTGAATATAGATTAGGAGCAAAAAATAGGGGATTATACTCAAGAAGGAATATTGCTATGGAACAAGATTATTTAGAATGGAATAAGATACCAGATGCAGTGCCTATTTATATAAATGGAGAAATAATGGATGTAGAATCAATTGTAATTAAGAAAAATACAGCAATGATTATTTCAGAGATATTGCAATGTTCGAGACAGAATGTAGATTCTATTATGAGAAGGGGAAATGCTAATAAAATAAGAGAATTGGATTATATGGCACTACAATATGTGAAAAAAAATTATGGAGGAAGCGGATGGAATTAGTTTTACTGGGACATATGATTGGGGATTTCTATGTTCAGACAGATAAGATGGCAGAAAAAAAGAAGAATTCACGGTGGTATATGTTAATTCATTGTCTAATTTATACCATTGTGTTGGGAATATGTTTTTATGTGCTATGTGGGAAAGTAGTAGATGTGGTGAGAATAGCAGCAGGTGTTTTTTTAAGTCATCTTATAATAGATGTAGTTAAAAGTAATTGGGATAAGAAAGTTGCTAAATACGAGTATATAGTTTTTCTTATTGATCAGACAATACATATTTTGGTATTGCTTTTGGCTGTTTATATCATAAATCAGCGATTGGGTTTTCAGCTGGAAAGGGAATGGCTGTCAAGTGGCATAAAAAAAAGTATGATAGTTGCTTTAGCTGTTTTAATGTGTTGGAAACCAGCGGCAATTTTTGTATCGTTAGTGTTTAAAATGATACCAGAGACAATAGAGCAGGCAGATCAAATATTAGAAGTAAATAGTAAAACAGAAAATGAAGGAGTAAAAATAGGTTCCTGGATCGGAATATTAGAAAGAGAAATAATTTTAATGCTTGGATTAATGAGCCAATTTGGAGCAATAGGATTTGTGTTAACAGCAAAAAGTTTAGCAAGATTCAAGCAATTAGAAAATAAATCATTTGCTGAAAAGTATTTAGTTGGAACACTATTGAGTGCACTAATTGCAATAGGCAACATAATCATGTGTAAGTTTTATGGTATTGTTTAGAAAAGAAAAGTCCTGGAAACCTTAGGTTTCCGGGACTTCTTTTTGTTTACAGTCGATCCGCGTGGCCAGTGCGCTTAATGTCAGCGGCAGCAGGCAGGCGAGAATGCTTTTTAATCCCCAGAAGTGCATGCAGAACCAGCTGTAGACGACTCCCACATGGAAGCAGATGAGCGTTCCGCCAAAGAAGAGGAAACGCTTCAGATGCTGCTCGCCTCCATTATGGACGTATTCGGTCAGTCCGGCGAAGCACTGCCGCAGATTGTTGGTGGAGAAGATCGTTGCACTGTTGAATCCGGCGGCACTGGTAAAAGCCAGCCACTGGACCGCAGTGGCAAAAAACATCGGATACAGAGCGATGACCGGGTGAACATCCGGTGGAATCAGAGCCAGCAGAACACAGGCGATCATATCAATGCCGATGGAAATATATCGGAAATCAATCCGGGTGATATATTTGGGTACAAGAGTCGCAAAGACGATTCCTGCAATATAACACAGCATAGAACCCAGACGGATCGCAAAAGCAAAGAAGGATCCGTCCAGGCCGCAGACAATCAGGAAAATCAGATTGGATGTCTCGGAAGAACCGAAAGTATCACTTCGATTCAAAAGTGCATAGACGCCGAAAAATCCACCTGTGACCGCCATGCTGTGATGAACAATAGTTTCTAATCTGTCTTTCATAGTACTTCAAATAGTTTTTATACTTCAAACATCAGGTCGCCGTAAGAAGGCATCGGCCATACTTCCTTATCAA
>CAVFMZ010000054.1:0-17989 GCA_963623675.1 Firmicutes bacterium CAG:176
TATTTAAGAAAACTATAGATATTGTGATTATTGCGCGGCTTCTGTCTCAGCAGAAATGTCTGCCGCTTCACTGCCCTCGGTGGGCGCACCTTTCTCCTGCTCGGAAGACCGTTCCGTTCCTGCCAGATGATAACAGATCACCGGAGTTCCCTTCTGCACATATCCATACATTTCCTGGGCCTTTGCAGGCGGCATATTGATACAGCCATGGGAGCCTTTTGTCTTGTAAATAGTCCCTCCGAAGCTGGATCTCCAGTTGGCATCATGCATACCAATATTCTTGTTAAACGGCATCCAGTAGGAAACCGGCGTTTCATAATTTTCGCCTTTCAGCGTTGCATCACGCTGTTTGTATGTAATGCTGTACACACCAGCCGGTGTGTCATAGCCTTTTGCGGAATTACCGGATACAAAATCCGATTCCATCATGAGCTGTCCGTCCTGATAGAAGAACAGATGCTGTGCGGTCAGGTTAATCTCTACATAAGTATTACCATAATCCGGTGTACCGTAAGAAGCTGCCGTCTGATAATAGACCGGCGTCCGCTCTCCACTCTCGCCATTTTCAATCATTTCTTCCAGTTCTTTGGCTTCCTGATCATAATTCATCCACCAGCCATAATCCCCACCGTCAATGGTGATCTCTTTTCCATAGCTGGTCATAAAAGTTCTGGAACGGAAAATGGTATCGTATTTCTTCCGAAGAGTAGCTACATAATTTTCCACCTGGGTGGTGTCCAGTTCCACTTCAAATCCGTCCACATGAAGCCAGGAACTGACCGTTGCCCCGTCCAGTACTTCCTTCTGGTCTCCGAAGGTATACGTAATGGTAAGATCCGCATATTTCTGCATTTTCTGAAGGGTCGCCTGTAACTGCTCATTGTCCGCGGTTACCTCAGGCACCTCATAGCATCCTTCCTTATCCAGATTGACCTGCTCATGCAGACTCTCCACTGCCGCTTTAATTACTTCCACTGTCTGCTCTTTTTTCAGCTCATTTCCCTGGGTCTCCGGAACAATGGAAAATCCGGTTCCTTCCACATAGTCACTGATATAGGCGTCGGTCGGTGCTGCCGCAAAATCTGAAGAAAATCCTTTCAGATTCTCAATGGTCCTTGTCAGCGCTGCCTGATCATATGTAATTACATCCTGCAGTTCATACTCCTGATCCTGACGAAGGAACCAGATCCACACATTCTGATTTGCCAGAATCTGTTCCAGCGGTTCTGTGGATGCATAGGAAAGTCCGATGGTGCTTCCCTGAATATCCTCATCCAGCGTTCCCCCGTCGCTCTCCCGCTCCGTAATCTGCAGCATATAATCCTGTACCTGCCGGCTTAACTCCTCAATGGTCATGCCGGACACATCCACCCGGTCAATAACCGTTCCATTTACAAAATGATTCTGATAATATATGATTCCACCCACATATACGGCCGCCAGGCAGAATACGATAGCGCCCAATACAACCGGCAATACAGGAAATTTCTTTTTTGTCTGCTTCTTTTCTCCCATAATACCTTCCATCCTTTCTCTCGGCTATTGTGCGAACTACAACTCTGTCGTATCAGTATATTCCAACTCCGCACAAAAAACAATCCCGAAATCAAAGGAAACAGCAGGCATATTACCGCTTTCCAAACCAGACAGAATCCACTTCCGGTTCCAGCTTCAGAAAAAATCCGTCGATCTTTCCCGTCAGCTCTGCATAGTGGTATGTCATGGGCATGGTAATGAAAATCGTATCTTCCTTCACATCACGCACTTTAAACGTATCATAATGAAAATGTTCCATAGGAAGCAGCCAGTCTTTGTAATGCAGATACAGTCCATTTTTCGCCAGCTCCACATGTTCCACCGGCTTTTCCGGCATCAGATCCACTTTTCAGTCATAATGGGTTCCTCCGAACACACCGTCCTAGGCGTGAAGCCGCCCTGACCAGTCAATCTCCGGCAGTTCCAGCAGATGGTCAATGATCGTATAGGCCATGGTATTGAGAAACGGCGAGCAGGGTTTATGCCGGTTGGCCAGCAGAATGATACCGATATATTCTTCACTCATGCAATGGCCTCCGCCAGAGAGTCGAGAATTTCTTTTTCCACCGTCATGTCAAATCCGTCCACGCCCATCTTCTTTTCCTTCAGGACACCGTCCACACTGCCGATCTCCAGCGTAGCTGCCAGATAGGGTTCTGCTTCTGCAAATGTGAACAGTACTTCCTCGCCGGACAGTTTCTGAAGCCATGCAGTCAGTGCATAAGCGCCCCAGTTTGACGTGGTCGCAATGATCAGATCATCCACCGGTACCACGCAGGGCTTCAGCTCCAGCTGCTCGGAAATGATGTCTTTTACATTTCCCATGCCGATCTCATTGCCGCCGTCGCCCACACCGATGGTCGGAATGTGTTTCTCCGGCGCCAGTTCAAAGAGACGGTCAATAGCCGCTGTCTCGCTGGTGATACTGACTCCACGCATATTGGCATATTCGTTCTCCTCATTTTTTCCGCAGCGCTCAATGGAAATCATGTACACGGGTTTATATTTTTCCAGAATGTCTTCATAGGTCTGTTCTTCTGCACCAATTTCCACATATTCTACATCCAGCTGTTTCAGTTCAAAAAATCCCTTGCAGTATTTGTCTGTAACAATGACAGAATGGAATCCCAGATGATTAAGCGCCTCTGCCACAGCAACCGTGCCAAGAGGTCCGTCTGTCTCCGCATAACCGGCTACATAGAAACCGGTGGTCAGAAGCACCGTTCCCCTCTCTGCATGCAGCAGTTTTTCCGCTGCAGTTTTGCAGTAACCGTCTTTCAGATATTTTTTCAGAATGTTCATTCCTCTTTTTGAATAACGAAGCACTACGTCTTCCGGTGTTAATTTACTCATCATGACTCTCCCATAATAACTTCTTTCATCGGTGCAATGACTACACCGGCTTTTTCCAGTTCTGAACGGATCTTCTGTACGAAGAGCAATGCCTTCTGTCCGTCTCCGTGAACACAGATGGAATCTGCCTGTACCTGAATCTTCTTACCGGTAATGGCGGTAACCGTTCCTTCCTGTACCATCTCCAGCACTCTCGCTACCGCTTCCTCTTCATCGGTAATCATAGCACCTTCCTGAGATCTTGGCACTAACGTTCCGTCTTCCATGTAAGCACGGTCTGCAAATACTTCCCCTGCCATCTTCAGGCCAAGTGTTTTTGCAGCTTTTACCATTTTGCCGCTTCCAGGTCCCAGAAGAATAAGTTCAGGATTCACTGCTTTGATACCTTTACAGATAGCTTCTGCCAGTTTATCATCCTTCTCTGCCATATTATACATGGCGCCGTGAGGTTTTACATGCTGCATTTCAATTCCGTTTGCACGGCAGAATGCTTCCAGCGCACCAATCTGATACATAACGATATCCGTCACTTCTGCGGGTGCAACATTCATATTCCGCCGTCCAAATCCCACCAGATCCTGATAACCCGGATGAGCGCCTGCTGCCACACCGCTTTCCGCTGCCATTTTTACGGTTTTACTCATGACTACCGGATCGGATGCGTGAAATCCGCAGGCGATATTGGCCGATGTGATGAGCGGGAGAATCTGCTCATCCATCCCTAGTTTATAATTTCCAAAGCTTTCACCAAGATCACAGTTTAAATCTACTTTTTTCATTCTGCTCACTTCCTGCTCAGTATTTCAGATTGATATTTTTCACATCGGTTACCAGCATATGTCCCGGTGCGTGGGTAATACAGAAATCCGGCTTGGATTCCATCACCACATTCTGCGGCGTCACTCCGCATGGCCAGAAGACTGGTACCTCTCCCTCGTGAATGGTGACCATATCACCAAAGTCCGGATGCATCAGATCGGTAATGCCGATGACTTCCGGCGCTCCAATATGAATGGGAGCTCCATGAACCTTCGGCATATCTCCCGTGATCAGTACTGCCTTGGGAATCAAGTCATAGGGAATCGGCCGCATACTTACCACCATATTTCCATGGAAGGCACCTGCCGGTGTACACGGAATATTGGTCTTGTACATGGGAACGTTGCAGCCCTCTTCAATATGACGGACCGGAACACCTGCTTCCAGAAGATCTGCCTCAAAGGAAAAACTGCAGCCAATCAGAAAGCTGACCAGATCATCTCGCCAGAGATCCGACACATCCTGAAATTCCCCTTTCAGCTCCCCATGCTCATAGAGCCGGTACTTGGGAATCTCCTTTGCAATATCACATCCGGGAGCGATGGTTTTCAGATAACGGTCTCCCACATCACCCACCTCCAGGATCGGGCAGGATCTTGGATTTCTCTGGGTAAATAACAAAAAATCATAGGCATATTTTTTCGGAATAATCACCAGGTTTGCCTGTGCATATCCGCCGCTCATGCCTGCGGTGGGTCCGGTAATCTTTCCCTCAGAGATCAGCTGCCGGATCTCCTGTGGTTTCATATGATAATAGTCCATTAAAAGCACTCCTTTTCCCGTTCTTTTCTGCCAGTCTCCTGGGCCTCTTCCACCGATATTTTCTGGAATCGAATCCGATCCCCCGGTTTGCACTGGGCGATTTTCGGAAGATCCATCTGGCAGACTGTTCCGATCTTTGCATACCCGCCGGTGGTCTGATGATCCGCCATCAGAATAATCGGCTTTCCGCTGGAAGGAATCTGAATGGAACCAAAGACAATGCCGTCTGATACGATATCCGTTCCATCTTTGCTCTCCACTTCCGGCCCCTCCAGCCGGTAACCCATCCGGTCACAGGACTCCGTTACTTCATAACTTTCCGAATAGAAATGACGGATGCCGGTCTCCGTAAAATATTCCTCCTGGGGACCCGGTACGATCCGCACGGTGACCTCCTTCGGGTATTCCATCACGGTGACCTTTCTGTCTTTTACTTCGTCCCAGGTATGTGCTGCTTCTCCAATGGGAAGCTCATCCCCGGCCTGAAGAGCCCGGCCTTCATAACCACCGATGCTGCATTTCAGATTGGTGGAATAGCTGCCCATGACTTTCGGCACTGCAAAACCGCCTGCCACTGCCAGATAAGTCCGGCATCCGGTCTTCGCCATACCAAGATTCAGTACCGCGCCTGCAGGGACTTTCACTGCCTGATTCATAGGCACTGGCTTTTTGTCAACTTCCGGCTGCATATCTGCTCCAACCAGAGCAATTATCGTATCTTCTTCAAATCTGCAGCTGCCTCCGTAAAGAGTCAGTTCCAGGACAGCCGCTCCCTCTTCATTCCCTGCCAGGTAATTGGCTTTCCGATAGGCTGCCGTATCCATCACGCCGGAGCAGGTCATGCCGGATTTCTGATATCCAAATCGTCCCAGATCCTGCACAGTTGTCAGCACGCCTGGAATGATGACTTTCATTGCTTTCATGCTGGTTGCTCCTTTACTCTTCTTTCACTTCAATCTTGTAAGTGCCATCCAGCGCTGCCCGCCGGATATCGTAATAATCCATGATAGAAATGGGTACAAACCGAATATAATCACCGGCCTGTACCAGTACCGGCTGTTCTCTGTTGGGATCATACATATCAATGGGCGTCTCTCCCATGAGCTGCCATCCTCCCGGAGAATCCATCGGATAAATACCGGTCTGGCTTCCTCCGATTCCTACCGCACCTCTGCTGATTTTCAGCCTCGGCGTCTTTAATCTGGGTACGTGGATCCGTTCATCCAGGCCTCCAAGATAAGCAAATCCTGGAAGAAATCCCATCATATATACTTTGTAATCCACAGAACTGTGAATCGCGATGATTTCCTGCCGGTCAAGCCCGGTCAGTTTCTCCATATTCGCCAGATCCTGTCCAAACCGGGCGCCGTAACAGCAGGGAATCTGATAAATCCGTTTCTTTGTCTTTTTCCCGGTTTCCAGATGCTCCGCCAGTCTGCGGATGGTCTCTGCTGCTTCCTGATAAGACAGCTGATAAGAATCATAATACACCAAAAGGGATCGAAAGGTGGGTACCACCTCCCCGATCCCCGGAATGTTCTGTTCTTCTATTTTTGCTGCCAGCGCATGTACCTGATCATTGATCTGTTCATCGATCTGAGCTCCGAATTCTGCCACCAGAACCTGATCGCCTGCTGCCATAACTTTCATAATGGAAGAACCCCCTTCTAATGACAGATTGTATTTATACCTCTGTCGCCTCTGTAAATTCACCGATTAATGCAGCCCGGATCTTCTCCAGAAGCTCCGGAGCCTTTCCTCCTACCGGTCTTCCGTCCAGCTCATCTGCATGAAGACACAGGTTGCTGGAACTGGTAACCAGAACCTCATCTGCATTGTACATCTCATCCAGAGTATACGGAGTCTCACTTACCGGAATCTCCAGTTTCTTGCACATCCGGATCAGATGAGCTCTTGCAATACCCGGAAGAATCAGGTTATCCGTCGGTGCGGTAATCAGCTTGCCATCTTTCAGAATATGGCAGTTGCTGTGTGCACACTCCGTAACTCTTCCACCCGGTCTGTAGAATACGGTCTCATCTGCCCCGGCTTTCTTCGCTTTCTCAGCTGCCATAACAGACGGGATCAGGTTCAGAGTCTTAATATTGCAGTGGAAGAATCGGGTGTCTTCCGTACTGATTAGTTTAATCGGTTTGATTCCATCGGAAATCTCAGCCGGTTTCAGCATAATCCAAAGGTTGCCAGCTCCTTCCGTAAATACGTGGTTACGGATTCCGGTTCCTCTGGTCAGCTGATAGTATACGAACAGATTTCCTGTATCCATCTTGTTTACCATTTCCTGAAGGAGATCTTTTAATTCCTGCTTGGTTACCGGCATCTTCATATCCAGAAGTCCGGCACTGTTAAAGAAGCGGTCGATGTGCTCGTCAATGGCAAAAATTTTGTAATTTCGTGCGGGGCCTGCATCATAGACACCATCACCGAACCAGCATACTCTGTCGTTCATTGGGACAGTCATTTCATCCAGCTCACCAAATTTTCCATTGTAGTAACCTAATGTTTTCATAGCTATCTCCTCCATCGTTTCCTAACAAACAAAAAACGATGACAGTTTCCCTTCAGGAAAACGCCATCGTTTTTTCTGTTCTTTTGCTGTTTGTGCTAATTATACGATCTTTTCCCAAAAAGTCAATGTAAATTTTATGGCATTTGCCGTTATCTTTCGAAAATTTTTGTTTCCTTCCGCAATTTCTCAGCCAATTCTGTTGTAAAACTGCCTTTTTCCGCCCGCCATCTCCAGTTCTTTCCGACGGTGGAAGGGGTATTCATCCGTGACCAGCTTCCCAGTCCCAGAAGATCCTGCGTCTGCACAATGGTAAGCCCTGCACGGCTGCCCCAGATGGCACGCATCATCTTCCAGTTGATGTCTTCCGGTGTGTCAGTATGCAGATAAATAAAGGCTTTTTTCACATCTTCCGGCTCTGCAGAAGTCACCCAGCCCACGGAAGTGTCATTGTCGTGGGTACCTGTATAGGCCACGCAGTTTTCCGGGTAATTTTCCGGCAGATACATGTCTCCGCCGCCGTCCCGGCTGTCAAATGCGAACTGGAACAGCTTGATTCCGGGGAAGCCGCTGTCAGACAATAATTTTTTTACCGAGTCTGTCATATAACCAAGATCTTCTGCCATAATATTCTGGACGCCAATCTTCTGCTCCACTGCAGAAAAGAGATCCATGCCCGGTCCCTGTTTCCAGTGGCCTCTCTGGGCATTGGCATCCCCATAGGGAATGGCAAAATAAGAATCGAATCCACGGAAATGATCAATCCGCAGCATATCGTAGACACGGCACAGATACTGAATTCTGGCTACCCACCAACTGTAACCGTCCTTCGCCATATAGTCCCAGTCAAAGAGAGGATTGCCCCACAGCTGTCCATCTGCGGAAAATCCATCCGGCGGACATCCTGCCACTTCTTTGGGCACTTTATTTTCATCCAGCTGGAACAGCTCCGGATGCGCCCACACATCCACACTGTCCAGGGATACATAGATGGGCAGATCTCCGATGATCTTCACCCCATGCTCATTGGCATAGTCTCTGAGCATTTTCCACTGCTCAAAAAACAGATACTGCATAATCTTCCAGAACCGTATCTTTTCCTCGTACTGTATATTCACTACATCCAGCACTTTTTTATCACGGTTTCTCAGTTCCGGCTCCCAGTCCTGCCAGGCCTTTCCTTCATGGACGCCTTTCAGCGCCATAAATAATGCATAGTCATCAAGCCAGTAGGCATTTTCCCGGCAGAATGTTTCATAGCTTTCCGGTATCTGCTCAGCAAATCGTTCTGCCGCCTTTCTGAGCACCGGATACCGGTTCTCATAGACCTTGCCATAATCCACCTGAAGCGGATCACTTCCCCAGTCCCGGTTCTTGTATTCTTCCGGAACCAGCAATCCCTGCTCACACAGCAGATCCAGATCAATAAAGTACAGATTTCCTGCGTAAGTAGAAAAAGACTGATAAGGGGAATCCCCGTAACTGGTGGGACAGATGGGCAGCATCTGCCAGTAACTCTGACCGGCCGCTTCCAGAAAATCCACAAACTTTCTGGCTTCCGCGCCCATCGTACCAATTCCATATTCTGAAGGCAGCGAAGAAAGATGCATCAGGACTCCGCTGCTTTTCGACTTCATCATGATTTTCTCCTCTGAATCTTTCGTTTTTAATGACAGATAATCTCTTCTGTCTCAGCATCGAATACATGAATCTTATTGGTATCCAGCGCCAGTTTCACATGGTCTTCTGCCTTGATACCCGTACGGGACGGAACTCTCGCTACCAGCTTCTGTCCGGCGCAGGTCAGATAGAGATAAATCTCAGAACCCATCATCTCTGCCAGATCCACATTTGCCTCAATGTTGGATGCCTCGGAAATACTTAAGAAAGATTCCTCCGCATGAATGTCTTCCGGACGGATGCCCAGGATTACTTCTTTGCCCACATAAGCTTCCAGCTCCGGCTTCTGAACCGGGATCTGATACTCACCAAAAGCAAGTGCATAATCGCTGCCGTTCTTCTCGACTTTTGCATTCAGGAAATTCATCTGCGGTGAACCGATGAATCCTGCTACAAATTTATTGCACGGATAGTTATAGAGTGCCTGTGGGGTATCTACCTGCTGGATAATACCGTCTTTCATAACCACGATACGGTCGCCCATGGTCATAGCCTCTGTCTGGTCATGAGTAACATAGACGAAGGTGGTCTGCAGCCGTTTGTGAAGTGCTGCAATCTGGCTTCTCATCTCGGTACGAAGTTTTGCATCTAGGTTGGACAGCGGCTCATCGAGAAGGAATACGGAAGGATTTCTGACCATGGCACGGCCCAGTGCCACACGCTGTCTCTGTCCGCCGGAGAGCTCCTTCGGCTTTCTGGTCAGGTACTCTTCCAGTCCAAGAATCTTTGCTGCCTCATGGACTTTTTTATCAATTTCATCCTTCGGTGTTTTTCTTAATTCCAGTGCAAATGCCATATTTTTATATACGGTCATGTGCGGGTACAGAGCATAGCTCTGAAATACCATGGCAATGTCTCTGTCCTTGGGCGGCACATTATTGACCAGACGGTCACCAATGTAAAGCTCGCCGTCAGATACTTCCTCCAGACCGGCAATCATACGGAGCGTGGTGGACTTTCCACATCCGGACGGTCCTACCAGCACGATGAATTCTTTATCTTTGATCTCCAGATTCAGATCCGGAACTACCACATTGCCTTTATCATATACTTTCTTTACATGTTTAAATGTAATATCTGCCATCTTTCTTTCCTCCTTATTCTGCTCTACCTTCAGATTTTCACTGCACTTTCTCCGGTTACAATATCGAAGGGCAGCAGCTCGTGTACAGCTTCTGGTTCTTCTTCCTGTTCCTCGTCCATGCAGGAGAGCAGAATCTCCATGCTTCTGTCCGCAATCCGTTCTCTGTCCTGACGGATCGTGGTCAGTCGGGGAGTGAGATAATTTCCAAGTTCAATTCCATCAAAGCCTATGATTGAAATGTCTTCCGGCACTTTCAAACCTCTGTCGCAAATGGCACGGATGGCTCCCATGGCCAGTACATCTGCCATGGCAAATACCGCCGTCAGATCCGGCATCCGGTCAAGCAGGACATTCATGGCGCGATACCCCTCTTCCATGGAGAATAACGCCGGTTCGTACTGTTTCTTCCGGTCAAATGTCATCCCATGCTCCCGGAACGCTTCCTCGCATCCCGCGCATCGGGTGTAAGCTGCATGGGATTTTTCCATACGGCCTCCCAGAATGCCAATGTGCGTATGCCCCAGATCCATCAGATGCTCCACTGCTGCTCTGGCTGCCTTCGCATCATCCGTACTGACACTGGACAGATTCTGAAAATGAAGCTGCTCCGCCGAGTTGGTAACCAGCACACAGGGCACATCAATCTGTGCAAAGCGTTCTTTGAAAAATTCCAGGTTACTACCCAGGAAAAAAATTCCTTTGGGATGCCGTTCCAGGCAGACACTTTTTGCCTGTTCCACCTCATTTTCTTCCTCACCGATATAGTAAATAAAGCAGGCGAAATCTTTTTCTTCAATAAGACCCTGCAGCCGCTCCACAATGGAGGCAAATAGCATATTCTGGGAACCTTTGACGATAATGGCGATTCCGCTGTTCGCCTGCTGCTTCAGATGCTTGGCATTGTTATTCAGTTTGAAATGGTGCTTTTCCACCACTGCCATAATGGTTTTTCGTGCTTTTTCAGACACATCCGGATGATTGTTCAGCACACGGGATACGGTGCCCACCGCATATCCGGATTCTTTCGCAATATCTTTGATTGTCATAGGTACGTTTTATCCCTTCACAGCTCCTGCTGCGACTCCTTTGATAATATGTTTCTGTCCAACCAGATAAACAATGACGATCGGAATGACGGTTAACATAATGCTTGCCATCATGGGACCCATCTCTACTTTTCCATAACTTCCACGGAAATACTGGATCAGCATGGGAATGGTCTTATAGCTCTTGATATCCAGTACCAGGGTCGGCAGAAGGTAATCATTCCATACCCACATGGCCTCCAGAATTCCTACAGACACCATGGTTGGTTTCAGGATCGGAAGTACGATCAGGAAGAATGTCTGGATCGGATTACAGCCGTCGATCATGGCTGCCTCCTCGATCTCCAGCGGAATGGATTTCATAAATCCCGCAAACATGAAGACCGCAAGTCCTGCGCCGAATCCCAGATAAATCACCCAGATATTCCACGGAGTATTGAGTTTCAGGCGGTCTGCTGTCTGGGAAAGGGTAAACATAACCATCTGGAACGGTACAACCATGGAAAATACAAACAGGAAGTAAAGTCCCTGGGAGATCACTCCCTTGACTCTGGTAATGTACCATGCACACATGGAGCAGCAGATCAGAATTGCCACAACAGAGGTGATGGTAATCACAAGGCTGTAGCCAAGGCTCTGTAAAAATCCTTTGGAGGCAATGGCATTCACATAGTTCTCAAGTCCTGCAAAACCATCTGCCGTCGGTAAGGTAAATGCTCCCGCTGTGGTGATGGTGGTCTCTTTCTTCAGAGAGTTAAAAAAGATCATAATGATCGGATATACATACAGAAGCGCCAGGATGGTGAGTACAACAGTCCAGATGCGGTCTGTGATTTTCTTCGTTTTTCCCATCTTACTGCTGCACCTCCTTTGAACGCGTTGCTTTCAGCTGAATCATGGAAATTGCAATGACCAGCAGGCAGAACAGTACTGCCTTGGCCTGTCCGAGACCCTTCCACTGGGCTCCGGCCCTTGCATAAAATGTCTGATAAATATTCAGTGCCATCATTTCTGTCATATGGTTCGGATCACCGCCCGTCAGCGCCAGGTTCTGGTCAAAGAGCTTGAACGAGTTGGTCAGTGTCAGGAACACACAGATGGTAATGGACGGCATTACCATAGGAAGTTTTACCTTCCATAAAGTCTCCCAGGGAGACGCTCCATCGATGGCTGCTGCCTCGATGAGATCATCGGATACATTCTGAAGACCTGCAATATAGATAATCATCATATATCCGATCTGCTGCCAGCACATAAGAATAATAAGCCCCCAGTATCCTGCATGGCTGTTCAGTGCCAGAAGCGGCTGTCCTACGATGGACAGAATACAGTTAATCAGAATCTGCCAGATATAACCCAGCACAATTCCGCCGATCAGGTTCGGCATGAAGAAAATGGTACGGAACACGTTGGTTCCTTTTAACTGTCTGGTCAGCAGCAGTGCCAGCGCAAATGCGATTACGTTGATCAGCACAATGGATGCCACTGCAAACATGACCGTAAATTTAAAAGATGAAAGAAAGGAACTGTCTGCAAATGCTCTCTGATAATTGGAAATTCCTGTCCAGGATGCGTTATTTACCGTTGTAAACTGGCAGAAGGACAGGTACAGTCCCTGAATAAACGGAATGATAAAGCCAATCATAAATGCCAGCAATGTAGGCAGTACGAAGATCGGCGAATACCGTTTGATTGCTTTTTCCATAAAGCCACTCCCCTTTCAAGGCGTAAATTAGAATCTCGCTCGCGAGATTCTCCGCCTGCGGCGGGTTGCTTTTGCAACACAATTCCTAACCGCCGCAGTGCGATCCCCGCGGAGCGCCTTTGTCGTTCTGGACGACAAAGGAGCGGGCAAGTCGCTTGCCCGCCCCTGTTTATCATGCGGTGCGATACATTACTGTCCGTTTGCCAGCTGATATTCGGTTGCCCATCCATCTACGAATGCGGATACAACACCATCCCAGTTTGCATCGGTCTGATCTGCTGCATAAGCGGTAAGTGCCTGGCCTACGCCATTCTTCCACTCTTCAGACGGCATGGTAGTAAAGTTCCATGATACCGGAGTCTTGCCTGCTGCAGTGTACTCGGTATCCTCTTTTACGAACAGGTTCTGAGATTCCTGAGCACCCTTGAACGGAATGACAAATCCCATATCTTCTGCCATGGTCTTGGTTCCCAGATCAGAAGTTACACACCAGTTGATGAAATCAAGAGTTGCCTGAATGTCTGCCTCATCAGCCTGGTTATTTACACACCAGTAGTTCTCAGTACCGGTACACAGTCCCTGATTAGCCTCATCGCCTGCTCCGATGTAGATCGGAATCATTGCAAGGTCATCATCGGTGTATGCGCCGTCACCAGTCAGGTTGCCATACTCCCAGGAACCATTCTGGAAGAAGACTGCCTCGCCTGCCAGGAACTCATTTCTGGAGTCATCACCGGTCTTAGCGGAAAGCTCTGCCGGATCACAGGTACTGTTGTTGATGTACAGATCCCAGATGTTGCGATAGTTATCAAGGTAAGTTCCTTTGATTGCATCGGTGCTGCTGATGCCGTCTTCCTGATACTCGAAGTAGATCGGCAGGTTTGCCAGATGGGTCTTGAATCTCCAGTCGGAGGATCCATCCATACCAGCGGAAGTAAATGCTGCAAATCCAAGTTCAGAAGATCTTGCGGTAATGTCTTCTGCTACTTTCTTCAGATCATCGAAGGACTGAATGTCGTCGATGCTGTAGCCTGCAGTCTGAAGTAAGGTCTTATTCACGATCAGTCCATAGGACTCGATTACGTATGCGATACCGTATACGGTGTCTCCCTCTTTTAATGCGTAGGTGTCGCTGGTCAGCTGGCTGTAGATATCAGATCCTGACAGATCATAGCAGTAATCTTTCCAGTTAGCCAGTCCAACAGGTCCGTTTACCTGGAACAGGGTCGGAGCTCCACTCTTGCCCATCTCACTCATCAACGTTGTCTCATAGTTTCCGGAAGCTGCGGTTACTACGGTTACCGGTACGCCAGTCTCCTCGGTATACGCTTTTGCAAGCTCCTGCCACTGCTCATCCTGCTCCGGTTTGAAGTTCAGATAATAAACAGAACCTTCTGCATCAGAAGCTGCGGTCTCTGTTGCTGCGCTGTCTGCTTTGGTATCTGCTGCAGTACTTCCCCCGTCAGATGAACCGCCGCAGCCAGTCAGTGCGGTAGCTGCCAGTGTGCACGCCATGGTCATTGCCACTAATTTTCTCTTCATATTGTAATCCTCCCGTTTATTTTCTGGAAACGTTTCCAGTTCTTATGCATCTATCATAGAGCTTTTCCACAATAAATGCAAGCAAATTCTGTCGGCTATTGTTATTTTCGTCATAAGTACAGATTTTGGTGGTGGATTTTTGTGAAATATTACTGTATGAACAGAGAAAATCATAAGAAACCGGGCCGAACGCCGTCGTGGGCCTCTGCATTTTATTTGCTTCAAAAGTTCCTGTCATTTTCAAAAAACATGGAACTCTTGACCAACAGAGACCCTCTCTGGCCCATTTTACTCGAAAAAGCTTGTTATGATAAAAGAAATCAGGAACTCGAACAGGACTATTTTCATATAGACCCACGAAATAGAACCATATCAATTGTTATTTCCCCGTTTTTGTAGTATCTTGAATAAAGAGAAAGAGAGGACTTGTTATGAATATTATCGCAAACAAAAAAGAATCCTTCTTTACCATGGATTCTTCCTTTTACAAAACATTATTCGGTTTATTAGTAGCTATTACACTGCAGAATCTGATTGCCTACAGCGTCAATATGCTGGACAATATTATGCTGGGAAGTTACAGCCAGAATGCCCTGTCCGGTGCAGCCACGGTCAATCAGATTTTCTTTATGGTACAGCAGACTGCCATTCCCATCGGAAATGCACTGGTCGCTCTTGCCTCCCAGTACTGGGGTAAAGGAGAGGTGCGTCCCATCCGACAACTGACCGGCATTGCCTTAAAATGCTGTCTTCTGATCTCCGTACTGGTATTTGGTGCCTGCACCATCTTCCCTGAGCAGCTGCTTCGGATCTTTACCACCTCAGATGCGATCATCGCTGAAGGGCTGGTCTATCTTGATCTGCTCAAGTGGACTTTTGTGCTGTTTATTTTCAGCAACCTCCTGATCTCCATGCTCCGAAGTGTGGGAACGGTACGGATTGCATTTCTTATCTCCGTCATTTCCCTGATCCTCAACGGATGCATCAACTATACACTGATCTTCGGCCGGTTCGGATTTCCGGAAATGGGAATCCGCGGTGCCGCTATCGGCACGCTGGCAGCCAGAATCGTGGAGCTTCTGATCGTCCTTGTCTACGTGGCAAAAATGGACAAAAAAATCCGCCTGTTTTCAGACGGATTATTTGATGGAAGCAGAGAACTGTTACATTCTTTCTTAAAGGTCGGCATCCCAATTCTGACTGCTGCCATCCTCTGGGCCGTGTCCGTTCCCATGCAGACAGCCATCCTGGGACATCTGTCCTCGGACGCTATCGCCGCCAACTCTGTATCCACGACCTTCTATCAGTATCTGAAAGTCGTCGTCTCTGCGCTGGCCTCCGCTTCTGCTGTCATGATCGGCAACAGCATCGGCGCAGGCAATCTGGAACAGGTCCGCTCCGACGCCCGGACCCTGTCCGTCATTGATATCTGCATCGGACTTTTGCTGGCACTGGTTCTCTATGTGGTACGGACGCCGCTTCTGTCCATGTACCGACTGACGCCGGAAGCCATGGTACTGGCAGATCACTTTATGATCATCATGAGCGTGGTTATGATCGGTATGTCCTATCAGATGCCGGTTGCCATCGGCATTATCCAGGGATCCGGCGATGCAAAATTCTCCCTGTGGCTGAACCTCATCTCCACCTGGGTCATCGTGATGCCGCTCTCTTTTCTTTCCGCTTTCGTATGGAAATGGCCGGTGGAACTGGTAGTGGCTGCGGTTCAGTGCGACCAGCTGTTTAAGTGCATTCCCATTTTCCTGCGGTTTAAGAGTTACCGCTGGATTCATCACCTGACGAACTAGTCCGCAAAATATTTTTCAAAATAAGAATCAATCTCCGCTGCACAGTATTCCAGCTCACCCATGCCGGACTGTGCAGTTTTCATATCCGCCTCCGCTTTCTGGCTCTTTTCCATATCTCCATTCTGCAGATACATATAGTACATGGAAGCTGCTTCGTAGTAATCTGCTACCGCGTAGCACTCCTGAAGCTGCGCGTCTGCTTTCACATGTTCCATCTCATTCTTACGCTTCTTCTCCGGCAGTTCCGAATATCTGCCATCCTGGATCGTATAGAGGAAGGTATCCTCGTCATAGCTGTAATGATATACATCGTCGTGAAGCTGAAGCGCCAGGTTCAGAAGCTGCCACACGATCAATACTGCCAGTACTACGGTAATCACCCGAAATAATTTACGATTCATCCTTGTTGTAGCTCCTTTCCAGTAATACCACCAGCTTGGTTCTGGACAATTCCCTAATCTCTCCCGACTCGATCATCTCACTGTCCACGCCCACATAGGCCTGTACCAGTTCTTCTGCCTCTGCGATAACAGAATCACACCAGTCCTGATGTGCCTGATAGACTTCATAATAGGTGGAATATTCATCCTTTTTTATAAAGTCATACATATTTTTCAGCCCATCTGCAATCTGCTCCATAGCGTAATCCGGTGTGTAATAATAATATTCCTCTGCATCCAGATTCTCATAATCCACCAGATGCATGCAGGCTTCATAAATATAGTTGTAATCGTCTGCCAGCTGACGGAAATACCGGTAATCCTCCAGTTCGTCAATACCGGAATAGTACAACTGATTCACATCCATATAGTCACTGAAGGAAGCCCAGTCCTCTTCTGCAAGATACTGATCCAGATTAGCAAGATGGGTGGAAATATGTTTCCGGATTTTGTGACTCTGGATCGCCTTCTCTACCGTCCAGATATTGGTATTCAGCACGATGGTTCCAAGGAACAGTCCGCCCAGCACTGCCAGAATGGCAATCTGCGTTGCTTTCCGGCTGGTCTTTCCCGCCGTCTCATAGACGTCACTCTTGGTCTCCTGGTAATCCTGCTCATACCGGTGCATATCCTCCCGGTGCTTTACATAATACGGATTGGATTGATGACAAAAAGGACACACCTCATCGTCAATGGTCAGATCCGCTCCACAGTAATTACATTTCACTCTTGTTCTCCTCCACGTACTGATAGATTACTTTATAATCCAGAAAGCCGTCTTTTTCCGCTTTCGCTTTCAGGTCCTGAATGTCCTGCTCATCCATCTGGTATACCTCTTTTACAAATGCATCCGCATCTGCAATCCAGGCATCCGCCTGCTCAAGGTCCTTCTCATCCTTCAGCTGGAAAAGATCCCGGTCATAACTCATGGTCAGCGCATCATAAAGGGAGCTCTGGAACTCATAGTCGTAAGTCTCTCCTCCATTTTTCACCCGGTCCCACAGATCCATGCACTCTCTCCAGGGATCATAGAAAGCCATGAGACCCCAGTGTTCCCAGTTGGAATAGCCATACTGAATTCCATCTGCCGCCTCGTCTGTCTCATCAAAGAAATCCTGAATCGACTCATAGTCTCCTTCTTCATACCAGGCATCCAGCTGCGGGAAATATTTCCGCTCCCACTGCATCTGCTCACGGGTATCCGCAGATCTTGTATGGGTAATGACTTCATGCGCTTTCCAGATCAAATCTCCCGAAAACCGGAGGAAAAGGAAAATTCCCACCAGGACCAGTACAATCAGCACAATCACCGCAAATGCCTTCCCTGTAAACTTTGCATGGCTTTTCACTTCATCAGAAATCTCCTCCTGAGGCATGTCCCCCAGATCCTCAAGATCATCCTTCAGCTTATATAAATCCTGCATATACTTGTGTTCCGCACCCGGTTCATTCATGGCCCCGCAATACGGACAGCGCGGCGCAAGTTCCTCGATGTCGGCACCGCAGTTATGACACTTGATCACCTTCTGTATCCTCCCCTGAATCTGCTGATTTCATTATACAGGGCAATAAGTGGGAACACAACAAAAATCCGCAGTCCCGGCTGCCCGGTTCTGCGGATTTCATAAAGATTACTCTTCTGTTTTTTCTTTTTCTTCTTTGACAATCTGGATATGCACGTCGCGAAGCT
>CAVFMZ010000055.1:0-17654 GCA_963623675.1 Firmicutes bacterium CAG:176
TGGTTAAACTACTACCTATGCAGGAACTTTTTTACTGTTTTTTCTTCCCAGACCCAGACAATAGTCTCAGACCCAGACAATTAGCGCGCACGGCAGGGCGGAGGCAAAGTCCCGGCAGCTTCACAACAATAGAAAAACTCCCTGGAGCACATCCAGGGAGTTTCTTATTCTAAATCTCCGTAAAGGAATATCTCTGCAACAAACCCGCCGACTCAATGTCAATCACAATGGAGCCATCTGCCTGTACAGTCTTCTCCAGATGGAGTTCTTTATCTTTATGGCGGGCGCGGACATAAGCTTCGGGATCTTCCACTTCCGCCTCCTCGAAGAACACGTCCCGCATCTGGTTATTAGCGCATTCGTTGAAAATCTCATGTACGATTTCATATTCTTTCATGGTTCGTTCCTCCCACTTCTTCTAGTCCTGCTCATCCACCTGCTTCTTCAGATAACGGCCTACTACGTGGGCAAAGGTGGACAAATTCCGGATATAGGCGAAATCCTTTCCGAAAATTCTCCGCTCTGCCATCAGATCCTGCTCTTCTCCTGCAAATACTCCCAGCACAGAGATACCCTGAGAACGGAGGCGGCGCACTTCTGCTGCCGTATCCTTCACCGCGTATTCTCCGGTGTAGACTGCCGGGTTCTTCACATTGGGGCGATTGAGCACCACGTCATTGGGGCGGCCGTCACTGAGCACGATGAGAATCTTATTCTCCTCCGGCCGTTGAAGTAATCCATCAGCTGCGGCCCGAAGGGCCAGACCATCCCGGTTGCTGGAGGAGGAGGTAAACTCCAAAATCTTCCAGTCTGCTTCTGCGTTCTCCTCATATTCCCGAAACCTGCGCATGACCGTATAACTCCAGAAACTGCAGAAGCTGAATACCCGGTGGGGAATGCCTGCTTTTGACAGAGCTGATGATAAAATAAATCCCTGCAGCGCCACATCCTGCTGCCGTCCTCTTTGGGAACCGCTTCCATCCATTAAAATGTCCACCACAAAATCCGAGTTCAGTTTCTTCGTGGTTCTTAAAAACAATCTGGCATCTTCCGTCCGTCCCACCTTCCACAGCTTTGAAGGAATGACCGTTCCAAAGGTGCTGATCGCCTGCTCTGCCTCATTTCTCGCCTGCAGCGACCGTTTCAAAAGATTTCCCAGCTGTGTGATATTCTGTCTTGCCATCCTCTGATGCTGCCGGTAATAGCGGCGGTTTAGTTCCAATGTCCGGCATGCCAGCACATAGGTATTATTTTCCCGGACATAATTTTCAATAATGCCATCTGTATAATAGAGATGGCAGTCGGCGTGGACGCCGCGGCAGATTCTGCGGTTCATCCGCTCCTGCTCCCGCTCATCCATATAAGACCGGCCAAAATTCAGCTCAATATAGGAGTACATTTTCCGGGCAGCTTCCTCTGTCACCAGAAGCTTCTTCGCCCTGGTCTTCCGCTCTTGCTCCTCCATCTCCGGCGGGATGACACTGCTGTCCACCTGGCGCATCATTTCCTCCAACGTGGATTCTTCCGCCGTCTCATCCAGGAAATCCTGCCAGTCAAATTTCTTCAGATCTTCCGCACTGACCGCGAGCACCTGTTCCAGAGTTCCATGCTCCTGCTCAAAATCAGGATCTACCAGTCGATTGTAGAAATCATCCACTTTCCGGATGACTTCCTCTGTGGTCTTTACTCCCCGAAGGGCCAGCAGCTGGTCTACCTGCTCACGCACTCTTCGCTCCGCTGTGTAAGTCCCGTTCAGCCCTTCCTGCAGCATGGCGATCTTCATGCGACCCACCGGATTATTGTACCGGGCCAACCGGTCAAAATCCCGGTCCAGAAGATCTTCAAAAGCCTTCTTCCGAAGGGTCCGGACTCCTGCCCGCTCCGCACAGATTTTCTCCGACACGGCCTGGTCCACACACATCTGCGCCAGCCCCATGAGGGATGCTTCCTCCGCTCCCATATAGAGCTTTTTCACCAGATACATGCCGAAAGCGTCCTTGGAAAAGAAGCGCGCAAAGGCTCCCTGTTTCACGGCGTCATAGAGGGAAATATATTTGGAACGCTGGAAGGAGTCGATATCCAGACTCACATCCAGGTCATAATCCCCGCTGACGGTCCAGAGCAGGTTCTTCATGCGGTTTTCCAGTTCATAGCGGTATTCTTCGTCCGGCATCAGAATACGTTCTCCTTCGTCCAGTCTTCCGGAATCCGTGTCATGACCATGTCAGACACGATCTCCTTCTCAAAAATATCAAATGCTTTATTGGTAATTCCCATCTGCACAGCCTGATAAGGATTCAGGCCGATTTTTACAGCACCCAGGGCACCCAGAAGCCCACGTAAATCCAGTGCTTTTGTGGAAATCTCGCTGTTCTGTGCCTTGGTCTGCAGATCCAGGAACAGTCCGCAGAAAGCATCCTCTGCTGCTTCTTTCATGCCCGGATAGTCATGTCTTAGAATCTTTCTTAAATTCTCCTCGGACAGTTCCGGCATATCGATGACCAGGAAGCGGGAGACCAGCGCCTCATTTAACTCTCGCGTTCCCGCATAGCCATAGTTCATGGTTCCGATAAAACGGGTGGCCGGGTGAAGTTCAATCCGCTCATATCCCGGCACATCGATCATCCGCCGATAGTCGAGAGTGGCATGCAGCACGCTGGCTGCATCATTTTTCGCCATATTGATCTCATCGAAGACACCGAATCCACCCTCTTCCGCACAGCGGTACACACTTCCCTTTCGAAGCTGCACTTCATTGTTCCGGAAGGTATCCGTTCCGATCAAGGAACTGCTGTCTGTATTTACATTAAAGGAAATATTATAGGACGGTCTTCCAAACATCCATGCCAGGTTCTCCGCCAGAATATTTTTACCCGTTGCCTTGCCGCCTGTGAGCAGCAGATTAGATCCCTGGAGCAGCGCTGCCATGGCCATCTCCAGAATTTCTTTTCCGTAGAAAGGAATCTTCGGCTCTGAGATCCGGTTTTTCACCGCCTCATGAACCGGGTACTCCTTTCGGAATGCTTCCACCTGCTCGATGAGCGCCGGGGATACTTCCTGTTCCTCTAAAAACTGTAATTCTTTCTGCATTCTTTTCTCCTCATCAGTCGTCCAGAAACTGTGCCAGCACATAGTTGCTCACATCAATTCCGTAGTCTGTCAGACAGATCTTACCATTCTTTTCCTGTAAAAGCTGTTGTTTCTGCAACTCTTCCAGCAATTTTTCATAATGTTCCCGATAAGGCGCGGGATCCACGCCCTCCATTTTCCGAAGTCCCAGGAAAAAATATTCCTCACGGATGTCCTGCTCACTTAACTGCTCACTGCTGCCTGCAAAATTTCCTTTGAGATATTCCGTCAGGTCTTCCTGCACCGTACTTCTGACGCCATCTAACAATGAGGACGCACCCAGGCCGAATCCTTTGTAATCCGTCCGGCTCCAGTACCCCAGATTGTGACGGCAGGCATAGCCTTTTCTGGCATAATTGGAAATCTCGTACCGTTCATATCCGTGTTCCGCCAGAATCCGCTTGGTATCGTAGTACATCTGCCGTTCGTCGTCTTCCGGCGGCAGGAGTTCCGGGTGATCCGCGTATTTCTCATAGAAAGGCGTCCCTTCCTCGATGATCAGACTGTAGGCAGAAATATGCTCGGGATGAAGGGCCAGCACTTTCTGTAATGTCTCCTGCCAGCTTTTCAACGTCTGTCCCGGAAGTGCGGACATGAGATCCACATTGATATTGGTAAATCCGGCCTTTCTCGCCGCCTCATAACTTTCCAGAAACTGCTCCCAGGTATGAATCCTGCCCAGTTTCCGCAGTTCTTCGTCATCCGCTGACTGAAGCCCAAAGCTGATCCTATTAATACCAAAAGAACGGTAGGCGTCAAGTTTCCTTCCGTCTACCGTTCCCGGATTGGCTTCTATGCTCACTTCCGCATCTGCTCTCCAGTCAAACTGCTGATGCAGAAGATCCATCACACGCCCGATCTCCTGTTCCGGAAGGATACTGGGAGTACCGCCTCCGAAGAATGCCGATACTACCTCATAGTCCTCTGCCAGCGGAGCCGACTCCCGGATTTCTTCCAGCAGCCGGTCCACATACTGGGCCTGCACTTCCTGACCGGCCGGAGCCGACCGGAAATCGCAATAGGCACATTTCCGGACACAGAATGGGATGTGTATATATAGTTCCAGTTCTTTTTTCATCTTATTTGTCATCCAGTTTCAATACACTCATGAATGCTTTCTGCGGAATCTCCACATTTCCTACCTGGCGCATCCGCTTCTTGCCTTCCTTCTGCTTCTCCAGAAGTTTCTTCTTACGGGAAATATCGCCGCCGTAACATTTTGCCAGAACGTCTTTTCTCATGGCTCTGACGGTCTCCCGGGCAATGATTTTTCCGCCGACTGCTGCCTGGATCGGAATCTCGAAGAGGTGGCGCGGAATCTCGTCCTTCAATTTCTCGCACATTCTCCGGCCTCTCTCGTAAGCAGAAGCGCTGTGCACGATAAAGGAAAGGGCATCCACTTCCTCTTTATTAATAAGGATATCCAGTTTCACCAGCTCCGACTGTACGTATCCCTTGAATTCATAGTCAAAGGATGCATAACCTCTGGAACGGGATTTCAGCGCATCGAAGAAATCATAAATGATCTCATTAAGCGGAAGATCATATTTCAGAAGGGCACGGGTCTCCTCAATGTATTCCATACCAAGGTAAACACCGCGTCGTTCCTGGCAGAGATCCATAATGGAACCGATAAATTCCGTCGTTACCATGATCTCTGCACTGACCATGGGTTCTTCCATGTACTCAATCTCGGACGGATCCGGCAGATTGGACGGGTTGGTCAGCTCAAGCATTTCACCATTGGTCTTGTGTACCCGATAAATAACACCCGGCGCTGTGGTTACCAGATCCAGATTGTACTCTCTCTCCAGACGTTCCTGAATAATTTCCAGATGCAGGAGTCCTAAGAATCCGCAGCGGAATCCAAAGCCAAGGGCGATGGACGTCTCCGGCTCAAACTGCAGGGACGCATCGTTCAACTGAAGCTTCTCCAGCGCATCCCGAAGGTCCGGATATTTGGCTCCGTCTGCCGGGTAAAGTCCGCAGTATACCATGGACTGTACCTTTTTATAACCCGGAAGCGGATGCTCACACGGATTGTCACGGGATGTTACCGTATCACCCACACGGGTATCCTTTACATTTTTAATACTTCCGGTAATGTAACCTACCATACCGGCGCTCAGCTCGTCGCAGGGAATGAACTGACCTGCACCAAAATAGCCGACTTCCACTACATCTGCTTCCGCTCCGGTGGCCATCATTTTAATCGGGGTTCCTTTGCGGACAGTTCCCTCTTTGATGCGGCAGAAAATAATAACTCCCTTGTAAGAATCGTAAAGGGAATCGAAAATCAGCGCCTGCAGCGGCGCATGCGGGTCTCCCTGAGGAGCCGGGATCCTGGTGACAATCTGCTCCAGTACTTCATCCACGTTGAGTCCGGTCTTGGCGGAAATGCGGGGCGCGTCATGAGCCTCGATACCGATGACGTCCTCAATCTCCTCTACCACGCGGTCCGGATCGGCACTTGGCAGGTCAATCTTATTGATAACCGGCATGACGTCCAGATCATGATCCAGTGCCAGATATACATTTGCCAGCGTCTGGGCCTCGATACCCTGGGCTGCATCTACCACCAGAATGGCGCCGTCGCAGGCAGCAAGGCTTCTGGATACCTCATAGTTAAAGTCCACGTGTCCGGGAGTGTCTATCAGGTTGAAAATATACTCCTCCCCGTTCTTTGCTTTATAAACAGTACGGACGGTCTGAGCTTTGATGGTAATTCCACGTTCTCTTTCCAGGTCCATATTATCCAGCACCTGGGCCTGCATCTCCCGGCTGGTCAGCAGTCCGGTCTTCTCAATAATCCGGTCTGCAAGGGTTGATTTTCCATGGTCTATATGGGCTACAATGCAAAAATTACGAATTTTGCTCTGATCGATTTCTGACATACTTCTTTTCCTCCGTATCTTACATCATATCATGTTCCCAAAACCTTATCAAGCAAATCTGCCAGCGGTTCCATGGTATTCATGATCTCTTCCACCGTGTTGGTCTGGGCTCCCACCTCAATGAGCAGCGCTTTTGGGGACAGATGCAGGTTGTATCTGAGACTTTTCAGGTAAATATTCCGGGACAAGCCCGGATAGTACTGCTCACAGAGAAGTTTCAGCTGCAGAGTCAGTGCCAGATTGTCTTCCTTATAGGGATTGTAAAGATAATCGATGGCTCCGTTTCTCCGGGTTCTGCTCAACCCGTTGAAGAACATGAATTTCGCCATGGTTTTGCCATTGAGTTCCGTCACCAGACGGGTTCCCTCCGACACGCCGTCCCGATGCAGGTCGATAACCGACTGGATGGAAGGATAGGTCTCCAGGATTCCGCTGATCTCCTCCTGGGCCCGGCTGTATGCCTCGTTCCGGTCCAGTTTTCCGTCGATAAGGTCATAGACACTGGTTACATGAAGGACCTGATAGCCCCGTTCCGTAAGATACTGGGTGAGCAGTTCCCCAGCCCCCACAATGGTGGTGGAATTGTCCCCCGGCACGGAATCCACGAATCCTTCCTGGGAATGGGTATGGTAAATGAGAATCTGCGGGCCATCCACGCTTTTGTCGATTCCCATATCTTCTGACAGCAGGGTCTCCGCATCCAGCTCCTCCGGCGTGATGTACGTATTGGGTTCAATGGTATAAAAATGACTGGTCAAATAGTCAAAATCCGACAGTTCCTCCAGATTATAAAGAGTTCCTATGGAGGCGGTCTGCGTCTCTTCCTCCGGCTGGGATTCTTCCGGTTCTTCTGCCGGCTCTGAATCTGCTTCCTGTGTTTCCGGTTCTTCTGCCGTCTCCGATTCCTGACTCTGTTCCATAGCCTCTTCATTTTCCTGCTGTGCCAGGGCTGCCAGATCATAGGCCTTTCCCTCTTCATCCGTCTCATTTTCATCATGGACGCCGCCGGTGACCAGCATTTCATAGGTAGCCGCATTTTCCACCTGTTCTCTATGTACTGCACATGCCTCCAGCTTTTTCAGCGGATGCATGGCCATGGCCCAGTTCACGTACCATTCTGTAAAGGAAGCAGTCTCCTCCTCTCGGGTTTCCATGACAAGATCTGGATAGAGCATGCGCGCCGCCTCTTTCTGCAGAGCCTGCTGCCCCATGGAAACCGCATCCGCCAGAAGGGCATAGGGATGCTCCGGCCAGAATCTCCGGCCTCCCGTAAATATAATATAAAAGCTGCCCGTGAAAAAGAAAAACCAGAGCAGCTTTCCTGAAATTTTCTCCATTAATCGCCTCATTGTGTCCTCACCCATCTACATTTATATGGGCACTTTCCCGCTCCTATGCGTGGCCGGGAAGCTGAAAGACTATATTGAGGGCCTCCGACAGGGTAAAACTCAGCTGTTTGATCATTTCATCAATATTTTTCGGTGTCACAAACATGCCGTTCAGGTGAGGCGGCATCCGCTCACAGCTGCCCTGGGCGTCGTAAATAATCGCTGCGGCCTCCACCACCGTGGGTACCCCGATGGCAATGACCGGAATTCCCAGGCTTTCCCTGGTCAGGCTTCCTCTGTGGTTGCCCACGCCGGAACCCGGCTGGATTCCCGTATCTGTCAGCTGGATGGTTCTTCCAAGCCGTCTGGTACTTCGAGCCGCCAGAGCATCAATAACCACCAGAAGATCCGGCGAGGTCTGGTCGATGACCCCCTGCAGAATCTCCGAGGTCTCCATTCCGGTCTGCGCCATGACGCCCGGCGCAATTCCGCTGACAGCACTTGCCTGTTCCATTCCCATGGCTTCCCGCCCATACTCCCGGAAAAGATGCCGGGTGATCATGAGATTGGACACGGCTTTGGGTCCCAGCGCGTCCGGCGTCACATCCCGGTTGCCCAGACCTGCCACCAGAACGGAACGGCTTTTCTGATCCCCTGCCAGTTCTTTGAGACAGTCTGCCAGTGCCTCCGAGATCTCCCGGTGATAGTCTTCGTCGGGCACCGCCAGTCCCGGCGCTTCCAGCGTGAGGTACGTGCCCACAGGTTTTCCCATCTCCCGGGCGCCCCGCTCCGAAAGGATTTTTACTCTGGTCACTTTCAGGTCCAGATCCTCTTCATATTCCTCTTCCACGACGACGCCATGAACCTCCGTATCACTTCCTTCAAAGCTCTCCCGTGCCTCCAGCGCCAGATCTGTACGCACCCGCATCCGGTCCATTTGTTCTCCTCCTTTTCATTACAAAAATTCACATTTTCATTGCAGAAATTCACAGGTGATAAGCAGCGTTTGAATGGCTAAAAGTGACAGCTTGTGAAAGGAACGTCCGCAGTCCCGGTACTTCATGAGAACGAGCATTCAGCGACGTTCGAATGTTAGTACCGCTGGATCGAGGACTTAGCGCGAGCGGTTCCGCTCACAACCTGTCACTTGCAGCCATTTCGCCACAAAATCATCTGATTTTTCCGAAAAAATTCAATTTTATGTATTGACAGTTATGCCCCTTTCGACTAGAATATATTCATGTGTGTTTCCATGTAAAGCCACCGTGTCTCGCTTTCATGAAACACGTATCAAAAGTTTAATGATAATTGCCCATGCCCCTTTGAGGCCGGGCTGTACAAGTTATTTGGAGGTACACAAAATGGCTAATATTAAATCCGCTAAGAAAAGAATCCTGGTAACCGAGACCAGAACCGCAAGAAACAAAGCAATCAAATCCGAAGTTAAGACCATGGTAAAGAAAGTATACGCTGCTATCGATTCCAAAGATCAGGAAGCTGCTAAAGCTGCTCTGAAAGCTGCTATCTCTACTCTGGACAAAGCTACTACCAAGGGTGTATATCACAAAAACACTACTTCCAGAAAGATCTCCCGTATGCAGAAAGCCGTTAACGCAATGGCTTAATCCGGGATTCGGATATTTTTATAAAAGCATAAGAAAAACGACTGGTACCGTCATGCCAGTCGTTTTTTTATGCTTATAATGTTTCGCGAGAATCTACTTCGCACTGTATTTTACAATCAGAAGCTCTACACTGATCTGATCTCCGATCTGTCCGGTCTTCACCTGTTCTTCCGTACTCACGCAGTCCTCCACTGCCTGCCGAAGCTGCGCTTTGGTAAATCGTTTTGCCTGCGCCTGGTATTTTCCAAGGGCAAAGGGCGGGATGCCTGCCTTCTTCGCCAGTTCTCCACGGTCCAGTCCTTCCGCTGCCAATCCTTTCAACAGCAGCAGCTGGTGGAACTGTCTGGTAATGAGAAATAAAATCCGCATGGGCGGCTCCTTCATAGCCAGCAGATCGCTGTAGAGATCCAGAGCCTTTCTCTGGTTCTGCTCGGTAATGGCCTGCACCATGTCAAAGATCCGGTTCTCGGTCTGTTCTGTGCAGACGGCTTCCACATCTTCCGTGCGGATGGCCGGGCGGTCCATGGTGTAGCACAACAGCTTCTCCAGTTCCCGCTCAATGTTCTGCATATCAGATCCGGTTCTTCCGAGGAAAATCCGGAGGGTTTCCTCCGTAATCTGTTTTCCTTCTCTTTTTAACATGCCCAGCACCCAGCGGGTCAGCGTCTTTTCATCCTGCCGCTTGAACTCCACGATTCTTCCATGGGTCTTGATGGCTTTATAAAGTCTTCCCCTCTTGTCCACTTCCGACTCGGTGAGGATAATGCAGGTGCTCTCCGGAATATCCGGCACGTAATCCGCCAGATCCGGGCAGGCATTCTTGGCAAACCCGCTGTCATCAATGAGGATCACCCGGCGCTCCGCGAAGAAGGGCATGGTCTCCGCCAGATCGATAATCTCCCGCGGATTCACATTTTTCCCTTCAAACACACTGCAGTTCATGGTATCTTCCGGGTCAATCAATGCTTCCCGCAGGCGTTTCCGGTACTGATTTTGCAGATACACCTCTTCCCCGGTCAGCAGATAAATCTTTTTAAATTGTCTGTTCTTGATATCTTCCATTAACATTTTCATGTCCTCATTATACCCTACCATCTAACAAATTACAAACCTTAACTCACCTCCAGGTCTTTACCCACACCTTTTTTCCGTCTGTCCGGATCCGGATGGCTCCCCGGTCTTTGGTAATGAGAATCCGGCTTCCAGCCTCCATCAGACGCTCCAGCGTCTCTGCTCCCGGATGACCGTATCGGTTGGTACTGCTGCAGGAAATCAAACTTAGTTCCGGCTGCACCTGGGAAAGAAACGCTTCCGAAGAAGAATGGCGTGACCCATGATGGGCCACTTTCAAAAGTTCCACCGGCCGGAGCGTCCCTGATGCAGCCAGCGCTTTTTCCGCCTGCTCCCCGATATCCCCGGTGAGCAGCATCTGGAACTCCCCGTATTCTGCCATGAGCACCAGTGACTGCTCATTCCGGTCATCGGACAACGAGCCTTTTTGCGGCCACAGACAGATCAGGGACAGGGTATCTGACTTTAACACATCTCCTTTTCCCATATAGCGGATTTCCACGCCTGCCTCCTGAAGCTTCGCCTCCATCTCTTCGTAGGCCTCATCCTTTTTTCCTACTTCCGGAAGTATCGCTGTCCCAACGGAAATACCGCCGGGTTTCTGACTGTCCTCCAGAAGTTCCGCCACGCCGCTGATGTGATCCTGATCCATGTGAGAAATAAGAAGATAGTCGATGGTTCCCTCTCCCTCGGTTTTCAGAAAAGGCAGAAGCCGGTAATCTCCCACTGCCGATACATTGGTACTTCCGCCGTCCGACAAAAATGTGGTTCCGTCCGGACTTCGGAAAAAGACGCTGTCCCCCTGCCCCACATCCAGCATGGTAATCTCCATTCCCGTATGTACCCGGACACAAAGCAGTATGGCAGCCAGAAAAAGGCTCACGCCGCACAACACGGCTTTCTTTCTGTCCGGCACATACTGATCCGGCTTTTTACTGTATTTTTTCTTCCGCTTCTCCCGATAGAGCAGAAAAACGCCCGCTGCCAGTACAAGATAATATATCGGCAATTTCCAGACAGCCGGACTTCCGGTCCGCAGAATGGCTCCCGGCAGAGTAAGGCATGCATTTCCCACCCATTCATATAATTTCAGAATCCAATGGCAGGGAATTGCAAAGATTCCCGCACCGGTCAGCCAGAAAAGCCCCGTCACTCCGCAGAGCAGGCCGCATACCATAAGAATGCTCATAAACGGAATGACCAGCAGATTCAAAAAAGTGGAATAAAGAGGATATTCTCCAAAAGACGTGAGCAGCACCGGAAAAGTCACCGCCGTCACGGACAGGCTGACACTGATAGAAGACATCAGTTTCCCCTGTCTGGGAAAATAAAGCTGCCAGAGCGGTATCAGCATCCCGATGGCCAGCACCGCCCCGAAGGATAGCAGGAAAGAACTCTGGTGGCTGTTAAGCGGTGTCGTTATCAGAAAAAGAATTCCTGCTGCTCCCAGCGCCGTCAGCATATCGTAGGTTCTTCCTATGAGTTCCGCCACCATCAGCAGCGCACACATGAATACCGCCCGAAGCGCGGATACCGACGCTCCGCTCATCCAGCCGTAGGCGGCCAGCAGTCCCATCACCGGAATTCCTGACGTCCAGATCATTCCCGTCAGCTTCCGCAGAATCCGATAGCAGCCCATACCAATGAGAGAAATATGAAGCCCTGAGATCGCCAGCAGATGGGCGATGCCATTTCTCTGGTACAATTCCTTCATTTCTTTATCAAGACTTCCCTTCTGCCCCAGCACCATGGCCTTCATCATGCCGCTCTCCTGTTCCTCAAAGGTCTTCTCATAGACCGCTTCCATGCGTTCTCTAAGACGGGTCAGTCCTTCCCTGACCGGTGCGGAATGCACCTTCAAAATCTGCGCGTTCTCCGCATAAACGGTACAGACCACTCCCTGCCCTTCATAATATAAGCGGCTGTCAAACTGCCCCGGATTGGTTGGTGTTTCGATTGGATAAATGGTTCCCGAAAGGGAAAGATCCGCGCCCACCGGATAATCGGCTTCGTCGGTCAGATACACCAGAATGTGTGGTTCTTCTATGGTGTTGGTATCATGTTGGATCAGACAGTCTGCCAGATCCAGCTGTAACTGTTCTTTTTTTCGTGTTCGCCGGATGACCCGTCCGGTTACCTGCCCTTTGCATTTTTCCGTGATCTGCGGTTCCCGGTAAAAGGAAACCGCAGGAAGTAACTGCAAAAGCAGGAACATCAGAAGAGCTGCCCAGGCGATGGGGCGTTTTCTCATTCTTCTATCAGCTCCTCATTTTTTTCAAAAATCGTATTAAAATTAATGCTTTCCCGGTAGACCCGGTTGGTCTCGCCGTTAATGCTGATCTGCACTCTCCGGGCCTCCGTGTTGTCGATGATGGAGTTGACAATGGAGTAAACCGGAACGCTCTCAGTCACATTGTATCCGGTCTCCAGGAAGCCCTCATCCAGGTTGACATAACAGATCTTGTCCTTGATGGAAATGCTTACCAGCTTGGTCTCCGCCGGAATTGCCGGATAGGCGCCTTCAAATGGCGGTCCTGCAATGAGCCGTTCCACAATCAGCTTTTCCAGGGAAATGTTGCTGTTATACTCCATGGCCACCCGCTGAGCCACCAGTTTGTCACCGGTCTCATTGGTATAGTAAAGGGTCAGATCCGCTGTCTTATAGGAATTGATCTCCTCCCCCGGATTCTCAATAAACTGATCCTCGTTCATCATGCCTACCGTCCGGCCATAGCTGTCCGCAAGCGGCTCACCCTCAATCTGAAATTCCACATATTCCACATCGGGAAGCTGGCAGAATGTCCGCACCAGCGCCGCCCGGCAGAGGACTTCATAGACCTTCTGCATATTCTGATATTCCGAGGAAAAGTTCAGATACAGCTGCTGATTTTCCAGATTACAGCCTTCCACCCGGACATCTTCCGGCAGAACCGGCTTTAATTTCTCACTCTCCGGTGTCTCCCGGACCATTTCCAGAAGTTCCTTAATCTGGCCGTCCGTATTGGTGGCCTGCAGTTCCCGGTACTCATAATCCAGTTTGCTCTCATCCTGGTTTACGTACCATATTTTATATCCGCTTTCCTCTTCCTGTGCATGCTGTCCGCATCCGGTCAGTCCCAGAATGCACAGCAGGAAAAGGAGAACGCCTGTCCATTTTTTCATGCTGTTCCTTTCCTATACAATATACCGGAGCGGAATCCGCACGGTAAATGTGGTTCCCTCATCCAGCGTACTCTGTACCTTGATGGCTCCGCGGTGGGCAACGATGGCACTCTTGGTAATCGCCAGACCCAGGCCGGTTCCTCCGATCTCTCTGGAATGGGATTTGTCTACCCGGTAAAACCGTTCAAAAATGTAATCCAGGGATTCCTGCGGAATACCGATTCCGGAATCGCTGACTTTCACATAGAAGAATTTATGATCCGCATCCAGCGTTACCCGCACCCAGCCATTTTCCTTATTGTACTTAATGGCATTTTCCACCAGATTGGTGAACGCCAGGGACAGCTTGGTAGCGTCAATCTCCGCCGTCACGCTCCGGTTGCTCTCAAATACCACCTCAATGTTGGCTTTCTCCGCAATCGGGGTGACACGCTTTAAGATCTGTTCCATAAATTCATTGATATTCGTGGACGCCACATTCAGTTCCGTCGTCTTCCGATCCATCTTGACCAGTGTCAGCAGGTCAGAAATGACGGAATTTTCACGGTCAATCTCATTGGCAATATCCTGCATGAACTCCTGATAGAGTTCCACCGGTGCCCCCTCCTGCATAAGCAGGGAATCTGCCAGCACCTTCATGGACGTCAGCGGCGTCTTCAGCTCGTGGGACACATTGGCAACAAACTCCTGCCGGGACTCTTCGATAAGGCGAAGCTTCGCCAGCATAATATTAAAGGTGTTGGAAATGTTCTCCGTCTCCGTACAGTCATGAATATCCAGATCCCCATCCAGGGCTCCCTCCGCCAGATCGCCGATGTACTGGTTCATATGCTTCAGCGGACGTACCAGCCAGTTTGCCAGAAAAATAGCAAGAGCCAGAGCGATAATACAAATCACTGATACCCAGATTTCTGCGGAACGCCGGAATCCATCCAGGTTGGTATGGATACTATCCGTGGATGCACTGGCGAGAATGACGCCGGCAATCTTTTTATCCACGTCCGTTCCCGCCATAATAGGCACCGTCAGTTCAATAAAACGGCCGCTCACATAGTGGCTGGTAGGTTCTCCCTTAAAGCACTTCACCACTTCTTCCGCCACAATGGTACGGTCTTCTTCCAGACCGTAAGTATCTCTTACAATATTAAAATTATCATCAATGAGAATAATCCGGCCATCATACAGGGTTGCCACCTGCGATAAGTCATTTTCCAACGCTTCATTACTGTTGTTATGTAAATAATCCGCACTGATGACCTGATTGGCCAGAATCTGACACTGGTTCTTCACATCGTTGGCCAACTGCGTCATGGACTGTTTTTCGTAGGAAATCAGAAAGATTTCCGCCATAAAAACAGCCGACAGCATACTGAACACAAACAGGAAAACCATGATTCTGAAATTCAGACTTCTGAAAAATTTACCTTTTGTTTTAAACATTGAAATAATATCCTACTCCCCATTTGGTATGTACATATTTCGGTTCGCTTGGATTCTTCTCAATCTTCTCACGCAGTCTCCGGATGTGCACATCCACCGTTCTTACGTCGCCTGGATAATCGTATCCCCATACGGCATTCAACAGATGGTCACGGCTGTATACTTTGTTGGGATTCAGAGCCATCAGCTCCAGAAGGTCGAATTCCTTGGCTGTCAAATTGATTTCCCGTCCCTCAATGGAAAGTCTGCGGCTGTCACAGTCCATGTGAAGGTCGCCCTTATCCACTACCTTCGGATTCTCTTTCTCCGAGGTCTTTTTCTTCGTTCTGCGGATAATGGCCTTGATTCTTGCCTTCACTTCCAGAATATTAAACGGCTTCGTGATGTAATCGTCCGCACCGTATTCCAGACCCAGAATCTTATCCATATCGTCGCCCTTGGCCGTGAGCATAATGACCGGAACCGTGGAAAATTCCCGGATCTGCTGGCACACTTCAAAGCCATCCAGTTTGGGCAGCATCACATCCAGTAAAATAATATCGTATTCATTCGCCTTTATTTTCTCTACTGCCTCTTCTCCGTCATAGGCGCAGTCCACTTCCATGCCGTCCTGCTCCAGACTGAAACGGATTCCTTTCACAATCAGCTTTTCATCATCCACCACTAATACTCTCTGTGCCATCTCTGTCTCCTCAACGAACTTTTATCTGGTCTTTGATCTTTGCATAAATGCCTTCCTTGATGCCTGCAATCTGCATAATGTCTTCCGGATTTTCAAAGGAACCATGCTCCTCGCGGAATGCGATAATCGCATTGGCCCGGCTCTCACCCACACCTTTTAACGTGGTCAGTTCTTCCACTCCGGCGGTATTGATATTGATCCGGCCGTCCTCCTGGACTGCTTCTGCCTCCTGAACCGCAGATTCCGTCTGCACCTTCACTGCCTGTTCTGAAACTTCCGGCATGTCATTCTGCTGCCCGGCAGATTTCTGTTCCACAGCCGGTCCGGTTCCATCCGTCTCCTCCTGGCAGACGAAGGCAAACTCCTCCCCTTTTCCGCGAAAACCGCAGAAAGAAACACTGCAGCCGGTCAGACAGCCGCAGAGCAGAACAAGCAGCCCCGCTATGGCAGGGCGCATTTTCTTTATGCATCTCATACGCTTCTCCTGTCCGGAGAAAGCCTTTTATGTCCTTTCTTTATTGTAGCGGACTTACCCCGGAAAAACAAGCAGAATCTTCTACGTTTCCCACTCAAAAATCACCACGCCCGCCACGGCAATGAGAAGTCCGATAAGCTTCCGCAGGGAAAAATCCGCCTTCTCCACACCGAACATGCCCAGAAGCTCAATGCCCCAGGAAACGGTCAGCTGTGCAATGACAATGAGCATGGTTGCCTTGGCCGGACCCAGAGCCGACATGCCCTGAATGACCGTATACGTGATAAAAGCACCAATGACGCCGCCCAGCAGCATGTATTTAGGCGTCATCTGTACCGCAGCCAGAAGATTCTGCCGGTCAAAACAGGCCCAGATGGCAAGGCAGGTGAGCAGAGCTGAAAACTGCACCCAGGAAGCCGACACCCAGACGCTGCTCTGTCTGGTCACCTCCGTGTTAAATACCCCCTGAACACTCATAAGCGCACCCGATAAAAGGGCAATAAAAAATCCAATCACAAGAACTACCTCCTTTTCTTTGGAAGTATGTCCTCATGATTGGAATCTTATACTAATCCAGTCTGGCTGACAGAAGCCCGGAAAATGCCTGCATCTTTTCGGAAGCGTCTTCCCCTCTCCAGATATCGGCAAGGGTCACTTCCAGATTCAGCCACATATCCGAAAGCTCCATAATCTTCGGAACCTCCTGAGCCTTGTCATAAGCCTCGCATACGGTCTGCCATGCCGGTGTGGGCTCCTCGGAAAGTTTCCGGTAAGCCGGCAGCTTTCCGGCGCTCTCATATAGAGAACCTGCTGCAGTTTCCGTCATATAAGCTGCAATGGCCTCTGCCGCACTCACATTGACCGAGTAAGGATTGACCACAATGGAATTGGTCACGGACAGTCCTCTCGCCTGCAGATCCGACGTCAGATCCGGCAGTACTGCCGCTCCGTAGAAATCACTGTCCACCGCCTTGTCAATCTGCGCCAGCATGGGCACGTTGACAATGGCATAGACAGTCTTTCCATCCACAAATTTCTGCATAATATCCTGGGAACTGATGGTATCCGCATCAATCGCGAAGAAACTGTTCAGATTCTGATAGTAGGCCATGCACTCCCCGATCTTATCAAGATCCAGAGATACCTGACTCTTATCGTCCCCGTTCTCTCCGCCCAGATCCGTGTAAGCACCCATGAACATGAAGTTCTCCAGTACGTCCGCCACGTTCCACTCGAAAATGGTTTCTACATCTGCATTGGTATCGTCCATCTCAAAATTTTCCGCATAGGACAAAATATCGTCAATAGTAGCCGGAACCTGATCCGTCACGTTCTTATTGTACACCAGGAAGCTGGTTTCAATGTAAAAGGGTCTTGCAATGACTTTTCCGTCATAGGTCACCGCATGCAGTGCTTTTTCCCCGTAGGAATCTGCAAAACGGCTTCCATCCAGTGTAGTGGTCAGTCCTGCCAGGGCTGCCTTTTCCAGCAGAGAGCTGGAAGTAATGTAAAGATCCGGCCCGGACATGGTCTCCGCAATGGATTTCTCACTGATGGTCTCAATATAATCCACCTCGGATACCAGCTCTGTCTGAATCTCCACACCATAGGCGGCCGCTGCCTGGGCTGCCGTCTCTTCCATATAGGTCTGAATATCCGGATCCGTGTACCAGACAAGGATCGGTCTTGTCTCTTCAAGTTCCACCTGCGGCTTCTGATTCTGTTGACTGGTATGAACGATCTCCGCTCCCAGTACCAGCACCACCAGGGTCACCAGGATTCCAAGAAACTTCTTTGACATGCCGTCCCCTTTCTAAAAACATTTCTCCAGTTTGGTAATCATTTCAT